>JASFEK010000022.1:0-15922 GCA_050124875.1 Caldifarciminota bacterium
AGAGCTGGAAATGGGTAGGAATTCGGTGAGCCCCTGGACAATGCCGAGGATAATCGTTTCTATCATGATACGATCATTGCGATGAGCCCGATGGCCATGGACGTTTTGATAAGGTTGCTGATGAGGGGCAGGTTTTTAGTTGGTGGTTTCCTGAGTAATCGCCAGACGATATAAAGCAGTACAGGATAGCCGGCTACGAGGACCATGACAATATAATTGCGATTAAGAATACCCAGAACATAGGGCAGGGGCAGTATTAGACAGAGGCATGCAAGCAATAATGCGCTGATGGTGCAGGCCCGGAACGGACCCAGGATAATTGGCAGGGTTAGGGCGCCGATTGCCCGGTCACCCCTCATATCCATCACATCCTTCACGATTTCACGGGGAAGGTGTATCAAGATAGAGAATAAGAACGGTATGATGCAGGCTGGATTACGGGCCACCAGGCCACCAAATACAAAACTCAATCCAGCAATCAGCGCAACCGTGATGTTGCCACCCAGGGTTTTCTTCAGGTGGGTCGAGTAAAGGTAGAGGAGCAGGATCGCCGTTATTACGGTCAAAAATGGCCATATGCCCAGGAAAAATGCACCGATGACGGAAATAGTAAAGAAGAAGATTACCATGATCCAAGCACCTGTAAGCCTTACTTCTCCTGCCGGTAATGGTCGGCGCGGGTTGTTTATCCGGTCGATTTCAACATCCTTTATGTCGTTTACTACATTGCCAAAGGCACATACCGCAAAACCAATCAGTCCGGCAGCGAGCAGGTGTCCTGAAAACACGATACTCCGGCTAATCCAGGCTCCCACGAATACCGATATGAGGGTTATGAGGCAATTTACCGGTCGAATGATCCTGAAATACCCCACGAATTATTCTATATATATCGCTTCAGAAGTCAATTAATATTGACAAAAATAGATATATCTGTATAATTTACGGAAACATGAGAATTATGGCGATTGACTACGGGTTGAAAAGAGTGGGCGTGGCGATCACTGACCCACAGGGTACAATAGCGCAGCCGTTGTTGACCATCCGGCCGAAGTCGGATTTTGATTTAATTAAGCGACTTAAGTGTATTGCAGAGGAAAATGAGGTCGGAGTGATCGTCTTGGGCAACCCTATTTCATTGAAGGGTGAGCCGACCGAGATGTCGAAGCGGATCGAACGATTTTGCAGGAAATTGAGGAAATCGGTCGAAATTGAGGTCGTTATGTGGGATGAGCGGTACATAAGCAAGTATGCGGTCAATCGGATGCGGAATTTCGGCATAAGTGGCAAGAAAGAGGAGATTGACCGTATTGCCGCCGCGATCATGCTGGAAGAGTATCTGGCGTCGAAGAGAGCATAGATGAAAAGGAAATACCTGTTGATTGCGTTGGTCTTCATTATTATATTCATCTGGTGGCAGCCGTTCAACCTGGCGAAGACCGAGGTTACGGTGCCTGACAAGGTGAGTGCCCGTGAAATCGCGACTTTCTTGTCTGAACAGCAGATCGTGCGTAATGTCGACGAATTTCTTCTCTGGCTCAAATTGCTGGGCCGGGAAAAACAGCTCAAAGCGGGGAAGTACGAGCTACCCGTTTATCGAAACCCCATATATGTGATCAATAGACTGACGGCCGGCGGTCGGTCCGAGATCATTGTCACAATTCGGGAAGGGCTGACCTCCCAGGAGACGGCAGAGCTCCTGGCGCATCACGGGTTGATTGATCCAGTCCGGTTCATTGAGCTGTGTGAAGATCAGGATTTCATTCGGGATCTGGGGCTGAACGCGGCTTCACTCGAAGGTTATCTCTTTCCCGATACATATTCGTTCAGCAGCCTACAGGGTGAAGAGGAGATTATCAGGACTGTGATGGATAATTTCACACGCCATGTGGCCAGGTTCGGTGTTGAGAGCAGTGATTCATTACACAAGATCATCATCCTGGCATCGATCGTTGAAAAAGAGGCCAAATATCATGACGAAAGACCGATCATCGCGCGCGTCTTCATCAACCGCTTGTTGACCGGCCGTCCCCTGGAGTCGTGTGCAACTGTTTTCTACTCATTGAAGACCAGCCGACCAGCATTGAAAAAGAAGAAGCTTACCGATGCTGATTTGAAAACCGATTCGCCGTATAACAGCTACCTTCATATCGGTCTGCCGCCGGGGCCAATATGTTCACCAGGTGAGAGTTCGATCGAAGCGGTAATGGTACCGGCAGACGTCAACTATCTGTATTTTGTGGCCAAAGGTGATGGCCGTCATCATTTCTCAAGGACTTACCGCGAGCACATTGCGGCAAAGGAAAGGTATCAATGATCGACAACGGCTCAGAAGAAAACGTCATTCGCGAAACTCCCTATTATGAGAAACTGCAGAATACATATCGTGACCGTGCGAACTTCAACCGTTATTTCAGTATTCTGAAAAAGATTACGCGGCGTGATCCCTTCATTGAAAAACTGGAGAAGAATGGTGGAAAGGAACTCGTGTATCTGGGTAGGAGGCTTTTCACACTCCAGGACGATTTCGTTTCGAACTACCTGAAATTCATGAGTGACGATTCACAGATCGATAAGTGGGAGGAATTCTTTGAGCGGTATAGCAAGCACATATTCGATATCTACGAAGAGTTTGTGAATGGAGTGAGCGCCAATGTGGTCATCTTTGAAATTGCCAACCGGAAACTGCTGCGTGATATTCTTACCAAGAAAACAGCCAAGGAATCGGTTGAGAGGAAGATGCAGATCGCGGAGCGGTTCGGTGCGGTGGTCAATCATTTGTTCAACTACATTAGAAATTCACTGACGAAGCGGACCGTGGTCGTCGATAATATCATTGTTGATAGTTATGAGCATATCCCATTCGTGCCCCGATTGAGCAGTCTCGAGATCGTTAGGACACTGGGTAACAGCTTCCTCAAACAGGGTATACCAGAACCAGTCTTCAGTGCCATGCTCAAAGGCATGGTGCGCTATTACTACACGGATGAGAAGAGCAACATATTGGAATCAATAGACAAACTGCCAGTTCTTAACAAGAAGAAGATTGCCGAGGTTCTCAAGGCGCGCTTCTTCTATCCGGATGAAGAAACGCTGACCGAGATCATCGATGCGCTCCAGAAAAGAGGTCGCCGGGCCATGTCCGACATCTCCAACCGCAAGCGACATATTGAGAACAAGATGGACAATATCCGAAGAAAGATCACAGATACGACGAACATCATGAGTGACAGCTTGATCAATCTCGCCGAGGATTTCTCCACCGAGGAGGCCATTGAAAACATGGTGAAGCGCTTGCATCGAAACGTGATCGGTAATGCCTACGATCTGAAGATATTGAAATGGGAATACCAGGAATGTGTGAACAAGGAGAACAGCTTGAAAGAGATAATGCGCTGGAAATCTGAAGATCTTGCCGGGCTCATCACACGGGGCGAGTGGGATCCCTACATAATGCAGGTGCTGCATCGGCGTGAAGATATAAACGATGATCGCTTGCAGTTGATACTCAAGGACGCGGCCAGCGACATTAAGAATGATGAGGCAGCACAGGAACTCATGAACCAGTACCGGATGTCAGCCTTCCTGAAAGAGCGCTATGATGGCCGTCAGGTGATGGATGGGTTCAACAGCTGTGTTGATGATATACTTGTGCCGCTCGTGAAATCCATCTTACTGGAAGAACTTGTGGACTATTATCCGAAGCTGTCGCAGATCATGACTGCCGAAGGTATTCGTTTCTTGGGCGAAGAGGCGATATCCGGACGCGTTTCGCTGATTGAAAAGGATGTTAACATCATTACTAATGAGGAATCCGCGTCAGATGAAAATGTACTTCGTTATAAGGACCTTGTTTCGGTGCTGGTCTATGACATTAGAGGCTCGACTTTCATGGGCGCGAAGTTGAAGAACGCTGAGCAGGAGAGCGCGATAAGAAATTTGTTCCAGGAATCAATGCTCTACGTTGCCGAGAAATACGGGGGCATTCCGATAAAGGATACCGGCGATGGCGGTGTGATATTCTTCGCCCGGAATCACTATGACATAAAGGATGAAAAGACGCTGCGGGCCGAGCCGGGAAGTACACTACCCGCGGTTCGCTGTGCAATTGAAATGGTTCAGGAAGCCAAGTTGTTCGTGCAGCGTAACATACACCGGTATGGAGATTGGTTCCGTGAGTTTGAGGAACGCGAGATCGATTTTGAAGGTGCGGCGTATGCAAAACTCCCGCCGTCATACCAGGCGATTTTTCAGGTCGGGATAGGGATCGCATCTGGGTACTATCCGCGCGAGGTTTTCCTAGAGAAGAATGCCTTTGGTGAGCACGATCTGACCGGCATGTTGGTGCGGGAGGCGAATCTCTATTCAACGGTCAAGGCAAAGGGCAAGTCCACAGTCATCTGCGACGATGCAACCGTCTACAATGTTCTACTCAATGTAGACCGTTTCTCTTTCCTGAGTGAGGCAGGATTGCGTATCGACCCGGTACAGCTGAACATTCAGCAGGGCCTAGAGTATTGGATCAAGCAAAGGACTTCACGCAAAGGCTTTATTCTCGATCTATACAAGATATCCGTAGCACGATTCGGCCGGGAAATGGCCGATACCGAGCACCTGAAGATCATACTCGATGACAACGATATCGTGATCAATGAGAGTGGTGATGTTAAGATTGACAAGGTCGAGCGAAGCAAGATGCTCTTTGAGATACATGCGGAGGCGTCAAAGTGAATAAATACAGCGTAACGAACATACAGAATCATATCGAGGAAAAGAGTAATTACTTCAGCCTGGTCAAAAAGCGTTTCATGGATGAGGATAGATATAAGGCAAGCCTGCAAGCCATTGAACAAGGTCTGGTATGCTTGGGCATTGCCAAGGATCCCATGAAAGTATTCGAAAAAAGAAGTAACTTCGTTATTCTATTAGGGGCTAAGCAGACCGAATACGAGGGTTATGAATTGCCTTTATACATCGGGCACAAGTTGAAGGGTATGCCCGTGCCGGAGTCTCTGCTCAACAAATGTCCCCGGGAAATCACGGACATGATTGACCAGGCCACCGACCGCAAGCACATAAATGAATACAGCAAGGAATTGCATCAAGGATCACTGGCCCCGGACATTCTCCTCGCGATACACAAAAGCATTGTTGGTGCGCGGGTAGAGACCTTACTGCCTGATTTGCTGTCGGATGTCGAGCGCCTGGGCTTCACGAGCCTGAAGGAGGCGTTCGAAAAGATACCGCCTATCTTTCTCAATTATCTATCGCCTGCCTCATTGACCAAGGTGTTCAAGAAGCTGTCGAATCTGGTCCGTGATATGAAGAGCAAGATGGAAGACGAACTCAAGAATATCGACCTCTATTCAACTCGCATCCGTGAACAGCTGGAAAGTCTTTATATTGAGACCAATGAAGGTTTGCATGCGATAATTGATAAAGACGTGATGCAGGGTGCCGATACCAGTTCCATTACCCAAAAGGTATCGAATCTGTTTTCCCGGCTGGATAGGCTCTTTCTCGGAAATATATACCACCTGAAGGATTATCAGAGGAAACGGAAGAAGATCATGGATGATTTCAGCCAGGAGGAAGGGCTGAAATACTATGCAGAAAAAAGAAGTATCGATGGGACCAAGCCAATATCCGAGATATACGATGAATACATGTATATGTACAAATTCGGTCCGCTGAATAAGGATGAGAACAAGATTTTCGTTAAATCGCTCACCCAGGAGCTGGAGGATATTTACCGTAAGAAAAGCCGCAGTGTGTCGTTGCTGAAGAAATATGAGAAGCGCGGTTTGATATCGGTGGATCTGGAGATCGACGCCCTGATCGATGCGTACAATACGTTCATGAAGCGAACGATAATCCCGGATTACCTTGGGCAGTCTTTTCTTGGCCTGGTCAGCTGCCTGCCGCCAGACGATAGTGAATCGTCGCGGATGCTGATGGATAAGGCGAATTTGAAGACCGTATTCTTGAGCGGGCAGAATATCCTGCAGCCACGGGACAAGGCTGCCGAAATCCCGCCGGAGATCGTGGAGTATGTATCCCGGTTCCGCAAGTGCGCTACGATTCTGGTCTATGATATAAGGGGTTCTTCTTACATGGGCGTCAAGCTGAATGATGCGACCAAGGAACAACGGATAAAATACAAATTTGCCAAAGAGATGGCCCAGGTCGTCAAGAAATATGATGGTTTCCTGTTGAAGGATACCGGGGACGGCGGGCTGGTTTGGTTCTCTGAGAATTCCGGTTCGTTGTACAATTATCTTTACACCGAATCGGTGACCGGAAAGGGCACGCAGCTGCGCTATTCAATATCTACTGGTGGTGATTTGGATATCATTACGGCAACCGATGCCGCGCGCCGCGCCATACTGTGTGCACGCGATATGGTGCTTAGAGCCGAGGAGTTTATCCGGGCGAACTTTGTGCACTATCGCGAGTGGTTTGCCGATGTTGCCGAGCGAACCCTGGAGCTGGATGGCATCACTTATGCGTTGCTGCCGCCTGAGTTTAAGAGTCTGTTCCGGATCGGTGTCGGTATCGCGTCCGGCGTGCCGGACCGGGACGTGATTTTCGCGACAAATTCATATGGTGATCCGGATCTGGTCGGTCCTGTTTTGTCCGATGCTCACCTGTATTCAAGGGAAAGACAACCGGGCCGTTCGGTGATCATCTGCGATCTGCCGACACTGGTCAATCTGATCACAAATGTCGAGAGTTTTGAGTATCCGATTGATAAGAAGGATTTCAAAGAATACTGTAAGGTGCTGGAAGAATTACGTGGGACCACGCACGGCTACGTTCTTTCGGATTTGAAGGTTTCAATTCTGCCCAAGGGTATCCATGTTCTGGGAGAACTGAACAAGAGCAGGGCAATAATGGATGCGCGCGTTGATAATTTCTATCTTGATGAGCATGGTAACTTCTACGATGAAGATAAGAAGAAGATCAAGATGCTCTATGAGATCCTGACTCTATAATGGAAGTACTAGTATACGACCCTGACCGCCTGAGACTCAGTACACTATCGAGAAACATCCGCGAATTGGGCTTGAGTTATACGACCGTCACCAGCGTGACCGAATTGCGTAAGGCAGTACGAAAAAAGAAATTCGATATCCTTATCCTCGACGAGACCGCACTGGCATTGCTCGATCAGTTCCGAAAGCAGTATGACGAGGTGCCGATCATTGTGGTCGCGGATCGCGATGCGGTCATGAACTATGAGCGGGCGATATTTGCCGGTATCGCCGGTCTTTTGCTTCGACCTTATCGGCGTGATTTCCTGCAGAAGACGATCGATAAGGCGATCAGGAGAAGGAACGAAATTATCTGCAACCGGCAGACCGTGCTATCGCTGCGGAGAAAGGTTGAGGTCCTGCAAACCCTCAATGAGGTCGTGCAGGCGATCAATTCTTCACTGAAGCCAAAGGAGATACTCAATACGATCATGGAGAAGGCGGCTGAGTTGATCAGGGCAGAAGGTTGGTCAGTACTGCTCACCGATGCGAAGACGAACGAGCTCGTTTTTGAAGCTGCTTCCGGGAAGGCGGGTAAGAAGCTGCTCGGCATGAGATTGAAGATCGGTCAGGGTGTTGCAGGCTGGGTGGCTCGTTACGGCAAGTCTCTCATTGTCCCGGACGTCGCCAAAGACCCAAGGTTCTATTCCGGGGTCGATGAGAAAACGAAATTCACGACCAAGTCGGTGTTGTGTGTGCCGATGAGGAGCCGGGATCGTATCATTGGCGTCGTCGAGGTTGTCAACAAGATCGGGGCGGATCAGTTCACCCAGGATGATTATGAGATCTTCGAGAATGTTGTCGCCCACCTGACCATTGCCCTCGAGAAGGCGCAGATGTACCGCAAGATGGAAGAAGCCAGCCAGATCGATGACCTGACGCAGCTTTATAATACGCGCTACTGTAACCGGTTCCTGGATAACTTCCTGCTTGAGAGAAAGGATCGCCGGGGCATAATCTCGCTTGTGTTTCTTGATATAGATTTCTTTAAATTAGTGGATGACAATTTCGGCCATTTGGTGGGCAGCGAGACGCTCAAGATCGTCGGTGAACGGATGACCCGGGTAGTCCGTAAGAACGATGTGATTATTCGCTACGGTGGCGACGAGTACATCGTATTGCTCCCGAATACGGACAAGAAGACCGCGGCGATCATTGCTGAACGCATAAGAAAGGAGATCAGCCGTGAACCATTCTACGCATTTGGCAACAAGAAATTCAGCATCTCGGTTACTCTGGGCGTGGCTACCTATCCTAAGGATGCCAAGAGCCGGGATGAGTTGATCGGCAAAGCAGACCGAGCCATGTATGAAGGCAAGCTTACCGGTCGTAACAAGGTCGTCCTCGCATGAAAACACGGCATTGCTACAATTATGTGCACCGCATGAAGTGAAGTCCTCAGTCTTGCATCCTGCTCCTTTTTTAATATAATCTGTCTATGAACATAGAAAATCTGTCGGTCGCGACCATAATGAGAAAAGATGCGCCTACAGTCAAACCATCAACTACATTGCATCAGTTGATCGAATTCATGCGTAAGACCAATCATTACATGCTTCCGGTCGTTGATGATGATAATACCCTTCTAGGAATAGTGAATTACCGTGGAATACTGAACATTTTCCGTCCCTTTTCCAAGTCGGTCAGCGAAATTGTCGAGCGCATGCCGTTTGTAGAAAAAGTCGATGATGAAGACCTGAACCTCGACCTTTCCCCTGAGATGGGGACACTCATACTAGTTGATGATATCGTCAATACCAGCTTCGTTTCGATTCAAGAAGACAAGAGTGTACGCGAGGCACGCCGGATCATGAGACTGCACAACGTTGAAACACTCCCCGTCGTATCAGGCAAGAAATTGGTGGGCGTACTGTCTTTGCTCGACATTCTTGTCTTTATATTCAAAGAGCACGATATCCTGACAAGTGAATAGCCTGCTCAGCGCCGGATTGATTCTGTTATTGGGGTTTGTCGGCGCGCGCCTACTGAAGCTTGTACGGCTTCCCAGTGTTACCGCCTTTCTTATCGTCGGTATCCTTATCGGCCCCCAACTATTGAATCTAGTCACCGTAGAGATCTTCACCGCATCGGAATTCTTCTCCAACCTGGTCTTGGGCTTGATTGCATTCAGCCTCGGCGAGAATTTCCACTTTGAGAAAATGCGCGAAGGCATGAAACAGGTCATGTGGATCTCCATTGTCGCAGCACTTGGTGCCTGGGTTCTTGTTTCCGGGGCATTGATCATCTATTTCATTGCCATCAAGCTGCCGATCTATCCAGCGATCGTGCTGGGCGCGGCAGCTGCGGCAACGGCACCGGCGGCCACCGTGCTTGTGATCAGGGAATATCGAGCCAGTGGTATGCTGACTGAACTTCTGCTCAAGGTGGTCGCGATTGATGATGCCTGGTGTTTGATTTTTGCCGCTATGGCAATTGCCGTGGGCAATGCGATGCGCGCTCAGGTTTTCGAAATGTCGATAATATTCGCGGGCTTGGGCGAGATATTTGGCGCGCTCCTACTGGGTAGTGTATTAGGTTATCTAGCCTCAAGGTTAAGCAGATTCGTACGGACAAGAGAAGAATTATTGATTTACACGCTGGGTTTATTACTTTTCAACGTTGGTCTTTCAATTGCACTTGAAGTTTCTGTTCTCTTGTCGGCGATGATGATGGGTTTGGTCATTGTGAACATGGCAAGGGAAAACTACAAATTCTTTGAAGTACTACGGTCGGTAGATACACCTTTGTATCTCGCCTTCTTCATAATCTCTGGTGCCCATCTCGATTTTGGCATACTCTATAAAATGGGCATCGCGGGCGTTCTTTATGTAGTATTCCGCACCATCGGTAAGATCTTTGGCGCGAAGCTGGGCGCGAAGATCAGTAATGCACCGAAGGCCGCAGAGAACTGGCTTGGTCTAAGCCTTGCACCACAAGCGGGTGTTGCGCTAGGTGTCGGGCTCGTGGCCAAGACCACGTTTCCTGATCTAGGGAATTACATCTTCACAATAATCGCTGCGACATCAGTCATATTCGAGTTAGTGGGACCAGTCCTGACAAAATTCAGTCTTATCAAAGCCGGGGAGATCGCATCAACTGAATAGTATACTTGGTTTTGCCTTAATTATCATTTGTGGCTACGTTGGGGCGAAACTTCTGCGCAGGGTGCGCTTTCCAGCAGTGACCGCCTATCTTCTGATCGGTATTGTCATTGGACCTTATCTCCTAAACATAATACCTGTAAGGATCATGGCTGCTTCCGATTTAATCTCCAATTTCGTATTGGGAATGATTGCCTTCGCCCTGGGGGCGAATTTCAGGATCGATCTTATCCGGCAGGCGGGGACGCGGGTCTTGTGGATATCGATCTTGGAAGCGAGCCTTGCGTGGCTGCTCGTGACCGTGGTCATGATATTGTATCTGTTGGCAAGGCATATGCCCATTCACCCGGCGCTGGTTCTGGGTGCCGCGGCCGCGGCGACGGCACCTGCGGCAACCGTGATGGTCGTCAGGGAATATCGTGCAAACGGGCCGGTGACTGAAATGCTGATGCGGGTGGTCGCTATAGACGATGCCTGGTGTCTAATCTTCTCTGCGCTGGCCATCGCCGCGGCGAATGCGCTCAATGTTGGTATCTTTAGTATGGGCGTTATGATGGAGGCCTTTGTTGAAATATTCGCGGCCCTGATACTGGGCGGCGGGCTAGCGCTCTTGTTCTACCTTCTTGCGCGCTTCGTCGTGAACCGTGAGCAAGTGTTGGTTCTCGTGGTCGGTTTCGTTCTCCTCGCGGTTGGCTTATCGATACGCCTCAGATTGTCACCATTGCTGACGAATATCGCCTTGGGTATCATTGTGGCTAATGTTATGAAGAATAGTGAGTTATACTTTGCAACATTGAGACAGGTGGACATGACCCTGTTTTTGGCTTTCTTTGTACTGGTGGGTGCGAATCTTGAACTTGGTATCGTGCCGAACATCGGTGTCATGGGAATGCTGTACATAATCTTCCGGGTTATTGGTAAGTTCTTGGGTGTCAAGGTGGGGGCATTGATTTCGGGAGCCGGCTCTAAGATAGGTAACTATCTGGGTTGGGGGTTGATTCCTCAAGCCGGTGTAGCATTAGGCGTTGCGCTGAGCGCTAAGGCACTGTATCCAAGATTCGGTGAGATAATATTCACGACCATTACCGCAACAACCGTGATATACGAATTGGTCGGGCCGATCGCCGCGAAATATGGTTTGAAAAAAGCAGGGGAGATCTAACGCATGTATTTCGAATTTCGAAATGCGAATTGCGGAATTAACCAGGATGGGGATTTTCAGATCAAACACCAAATTCTAAGCACGAAATCCTAAACATTTTCAAAATCCGAAACCCGAATGTCATAAACGTTTTGCAGAGGGGTTCGATAGCGAACGAACATTGCATGTCAGGTAGCGAAATTACGATTTTGTGAATTTGGAATTCGTGCTTTGAATTTGTTCCCCCTTCGGGGATTCTCGTAAATACAATCAAATCGGAGATTTGAGTATTTACGGAATAGTATTTCGATATCCGGATTTAGGGTTTGAAGTAAGTCGGGGCGATCGGATTTGTCCCGTCCTGCTCCTGCGGAGCAAGGGCGAGGATCCCGTTTCATTGCAGTTATTCCTATTAATGGCGGAAACGGGGAACCGACGACTACTGAGGTACATATACGAACGTAGATTTCTTCAGGGTTTGACAGATAAGTCGGGGCGATCGGATTTGAACCGACGACCTCCAGCACCCCAAGCTGGCGCGCTAAGCCACTGCGCCACGCCCCGATGTAACATTATAGCAATAGGTATACATGTGTCAAGCAGGGCCGATACTCCTGGAGACAAGGAGAGACGGAGATGGGGAAACAGGGAGAAACGAAGATGAGGAGATTTTCTATGAGCCTGAAGATTTGCCCTGCACTGTTCCAAAACCTTATTCGCTGCACATTACGCTCTACGCTATTCCGCGTCCGGTGGTCGTGGTCGTCAGACCGCCGTGTTTTACGCCTTTGGTGCTGAGCAGTTTGTCAGCGATTTTTTTGATCTCTTTGCCCCTGCCCCGGACGACAAGCACCTCCAGGCAGTTGTGTTTATCCAAATGGATGTGCATGGTGGAAACGATTTGCTTGTGATACTTATGCTGGAGGGCAGTCAACACCTCAGATAATTCATGGACATGGTGACTGTAGACAAGCGTGATCGTACCCACTGTCTTCTGCCCTGTTGCCTGCCACTCCTGATGTACCAGGCGTTCGCGTATGAGGTCGCGGATTGCCTCGGAGCGGTTCTGGTAACCCATTTCTTCGATCAAGCGGTCAAACCTCTTTAGCAGGTCTTGGCCCATGCTAACCCCGAACCTGATCGCGTCTTTCATGCTTCTCCTTTCTTCAGTTATCGCAATTCATATCGAGATGCAGAATACTACAATTTCGAACGTACCTCATAAGGGATTGAGCGATAGATGAAAATCGTGAATACGACGATTACCGAGAGGACGATGCCCACGAGACGGATGATCATGATTGGATCCAAAACAGTTGATATCACGCCGACCATTACGGCCCATACCACGAAAGTCAGGTTGGCGACGAATTCCTTTGTCGCGAAGATGCGTCCCCTTATGCCTTTTGTGACATCCTCCTGGAGAATTGTATCTTGCGAGATGCCAAGGAAAGAGTATATGATCCCTATTAAGAGGGCGATTATGTACAGGAAGACTGGTGATAAGAAGAAAGGTCCGATGAAGAAGAATACTGCCATGATAGCAATACTGTAGATCAATATGAGCCCGCGGCTGACATAACGTCCGAAATGACCAATGAGTATTGCACCACAAAGCATGCCGAGGCCGATGATGCCGCCGAGAAGTCCTACCCCTGGTGTGCCCATGCCGAATTCTTGTTGGACGAGATATATCAACACCGTATACGCAACCGCGGAAACGAATGGCAGGACAAACACCGATATCATTACGAGGATGACCATGCGGTCCTTGATAAGTAGTATGCAGAGTTCTTTTAAGTCGAGCACGAATGTGTTAAGGGATTTCTTCAGTTCCTTAGAGAGCGAGAAATCAACCTTCCTCACTGGCTCGAACAGGGTTTTCGCGCCCATTGCAAGAATCAGTGCGCCGGCTATCAGATGGGTTGAAGCGTCGATGAAAAAGCCAACCTGCCAGCCCACCCAGTGTATCAAATAACCGCCACCGACCATACCGATGAACGTCGCAATTCGAGCCAGGGTAATTACCATTGAGTTGGCCGCAACAAGCTGATCGTATTTCACCAGATCGGGAATGATACTGTTCTTGGATGTGTTGTTGAATAGATCCAGCGAGAAGAAAAGCACGACGAGCACCCAAATCGGAATGATACTGTGCGTCAGCATGATGAAGAAAGGTGTAATGAATATCAGTATTGCCTGGATCAAATGACATCGGAACATGATGGTTTGTTTATTCCAGTGGTCAATGAAAACACCGGCAAAAGGCGAGAGGATCACGATCGGCAGCGAGAAGGTGACCGAGAATTCACTGAATGCGGAGATGCGGCCCGGGAACATTACGCCGATGAGCGTAATGATGACCATGTGGGTAAGCCGGTCACCCAGCTGGCTGACCGTGTTGGATAGTCCGAGAAAAAGTATTCCGCGTTGCCGGAGAAGACTGAACATCAGATCGGTATCACGCAGATAAATTGCAGGTCTTTATCCGTGGTATTTGTGAAGCTGTGCTTTTCGCCAGCCTGTACGAATATCACATCGCCTTGTCTGACCGGCGTTTGCCTGTTACCATCATCGATCAGCCCTTGTCCCTGTACGACAAAAATCTCATGTTCAGTACCTTCGTGTTCGTGCAAGGGGATGATGCCCTTGGGCTTCAGCGTGAACAGTCTCATGGCAAAACGGGGTGCTCCCTGCTCTTTGCTGATCAGCCATCGCACCGTGCAACCCTTTGTGCCGGCGAGACTGGAAGGTTCCTCTTTTACTTCGGTGAAGTGTTTCTTAAGCATGTTTTTCAAGGGTATACAGAATGGTGGTGAAGTCAAGGGCGCCACCGTAGCCGATTATGATCCGAAAGTTGTGCATGCCGTTGACAAGCGATGAGGGTCAGGTATAATTTATCCATCAAGGGAAGATTGTCCCGGGTCAAGACCCGGTCAGCCTTCATTAGGAAGATGGAAACAAGTTAATTATGACAGGAATGTAAAGGGAGGAAGGATGATGCAATTCATTGTAGCTCTGGCACTGGTGTCGGCACCACAAGACAGCAACCCCAACCAGGAAATGCTCCGAAGCAGATATTCGCGTCAGGTACTGGTCAACGCAGTGCTCGGCTTTACCTGTACTATCGGCATGGGGATTTTCTACGCGAAGGGGAACGATGCCTATGAGGATTACAAGAGCAGCCAGAGCATTAATGCCGCGATGGAGGCCTGGGATAGGGTAAAGACGAATGACACAGCGCGGAACATATTCGCGGTCGGTGCCGCGTTCTTTCTGGCACGGGCCGTATACTATCAGGTGAAACGTGCAGGTGTACCAAAAACAACATCATTTTCTCCGGTCATTGAAGTGCGCTATGTCTACCAGCCAAAGATCGTGTTCGGCTTGCAGCGAAATCTCTAGGAGGTAACCGTGCGCAAGAGTGTTATTCTCATTATATTGATAACAATCCTCTCGTGCCGTGACCGGATTAATCCATATGATCCGGGAAGCGAGAATTTTGCCACGCCACCACCGATTCACTTTGCGTATCCAACGCTGGGTTGGTACAACGCCTCCGGATATCTCATCGGTATCCGGATACAGGTCGATTTTACCGATGCGTTCGAGGCTTCACTGTCGATCCTCAACGTGCTGAACCGGGGTACCGAAGAGCTGGCGCGGGCGACGATACCCGTGAGCAGCGGTTTGGATTCGTACGAGGTTGATCTGATCACCGATTCAGTGATGGGCAACGGTGATTATCTTGTCGTGTTCTATTGGAGCGACATTTCAATCGGCAGTTGTTTGTTCAGGGTGATGGAGGTAAACAACAATTTTGTAATACGTAATGTGACAGAGTATGATACGCTGAATATGAGGTACTAAGCTTCTATTCTGTTGTATCTGTGGTCGGCGACCAGTCTGGAGCATTGGCCGTAAGACCGTTGGTCAGTTTGCGCCTTCTTGAACCGTCCCAGTTCATTGTGTACAACTCGTAGCGGCCAGTACGGTTTGATGAGAATACTATGTGCAGTCCATCGGGTGACCATGCCGGTTCCTCATTGTTCCCCAGATAAGTGAGTCTAACCGGGCTGAAATCAGTAGGATCGGTGACGTATATTTGCTGGGAGTTGTCTTTTTCTCGTGAAACATACGCAATGATATCGCCGCGTGGTGACCATGCCGGCGATGTGTTATAATTTCCATGAAAAGTCATGCGCCTTACATTCCCGCCGTGGATGTCCATCACGTAGATCTGAGGATTACCTGAGCGGTCAGAAACAAAGGCGATTTCACGGCTGTTGGGCGAAAAAGTTGGTGAAGTGTCGATTGCCGAGTTTCTGGTTAGTCGACTCAGCTTCTTCGTGCTCAGATCGAGCATGTAGAGCTCGGCGTTGCCATCTTTGGATAGACTCATGCAGATTCTCGAACCATCCGGAGCCCAGCAAGGAGCAAAGTTCAAGCCGGTAAAAGATGATACTGATTCAACCTGCTTCCTTGCAAAGTCGTAGAGATATATGTTGAGGCGGTCACGGGCATATGTTGAGAATAATATGCGACCGCCATCAGGGGCGTAAGTCGGAAACAGACTGATGTTTCCCGTATTCGTGATACGGGTGAAATTGTACCCATCATAATCAACCCGCGCGATTTCTTTTCCC
>JASFEK010000023.1:0-15779 GCA_050124875.1 Caldifarciminota bacterium
TGCGTGCTATTCTTCAGCATCGGTGGCGCTGGACATTATCCAGAAGAAGTTTTCAGTGCCGGTTGTCGGTGTCATAATGCCCGGCGTGCGCAAGGCCGCGAAGATCACGGAGACCGGCAAGATCGGGGTCATTGGTACATCGCTCACGATCTATAGCGGTGCGTATGAGAAGGCCTTCAAGGAAATCGGGGCTGGTTCCGAAATACTCGGAAGGGCCTGTCCACTGTTCGTGCCATTGGTAGAAGAAGGCTGGTTAGATCACAAAGTTACAACTTTGATCGCCCGGGATTATTTGGAACCACTCAAGAAAGATAAAGTAGACACATTACTACTGGGTTGTACGCACTACCCGTTGTTGATGAAGGCAATAAGGGAGATCATGGGTGACATAAATTACGTGGACGCGTCGGTCGAGGTTGGTGCTGAGCTCGCACATAGCCTTAGAGAACAGGGCATAGATAACCCGGAAGGAAAAGGGAGCACGGCGATCTATCTGACTGACCTTTCCATGAATTTCAAAGAAATAGGAGAGCGGTTTCTCGGCGAACCGATGAAGGATTTCTCACGGGTTTCCCTGAAGAGCAGTAACGGCTAGATCTTGTTTCTTTCAGAATTTTTGCTGTGGCAGAAAAAGGAAAGGAGTAGAGATGAGAGCGCATGATCGAAAACTTGATCAGTTGCGCGAGATGAGTTTTGAGATCGATTATCTTGATTATCCGGCTGGTTCCTGTTTGGTCACCGCGGGTCGGACCAGAGTTCTGTGTGCGGTCAGTGTTGAGAACCGAGTGCCTCAATTTCTCGTGGGTAGAGGTACGGGTTGGCTAACTGCTGAGTACTCTCTGTTGCCCTTTGCCACTGAGGACCGCACCGTGCGCGAGGCGCATATGGGTCGTCTGAGCGGGCGTACCCAGGAAATACGCCGTTTCATTGGTCGATCACTGCGCCCGATCTTTGATCTGCGTATGGTGGGGGAAAAGACCTTCATCATCGACTGTGACGTGATCCAGGCGGATGGTGGTACGAGAACCGCGGCCGTGAATGGCTCTTTTGTCGCGCTGTACAGTGCAATTGCGAAGATGATGGTGAACAAGCAGTTTGTCAGATCACCGATTCTAGACTACGTCGCGGCGGTCAGTTTGGGTATTGTGAAGGGCCAGGTGATGCTTGATCTGGATTATGACGAAGATAGTAGCGCCGAAATTGATATGAATCTCGTAATGACCGGGCGTGGTAAGATCATCGAGACACAGGCGACGGCGGAGAAGTCGCCGGTCACGCGTGACCAGTTCGAAAAATTGATGGATCTGGGAACGGTTGGTATTCAGAAGATCATCGCTCTGGAGAAGGAAGTACTTGAGTCAAGAGCACTTTAAGGAATTCCGTCGTACGGTTGCGGCCCGGCAGAAGGGAAGGCGCATTGATCACTACCTGATCAGTGCCGGCATCGGGATATCACGTAACCTCACCCAGAAATTGATCCACAACGGCAAGGTTTTGGTCAATGGCAAACCAGTGAAGAGTGCATACCGGGTGAAGATGGCTGATGAGATATTTGTGCGGTTCCAGACCGAGATCGCACACCAGATCAACCCCGAGTCGATCCCCTTAGACATCGTATATGAGGATGATGATGTGATTGTAGTAAACAAGCACAAGGGCATTGTAGTACACCCCGCACGCGGCAATTTCGAACACACCATGGTAAACGCCTTACTGCATCACTGTGGCAATCTCCCGACTCTAGGTGATAGGGTGCGGCCGGGCGTCTTACACCGTCTGGATAAAGATACCACCGGTTTGATCGTTTTTGCCAAAACCGACAACGCATTGAGTAGCTTGAGCCGGGCGATCGAAAGGCGTGAAGTCACAAAGAAATATGACGTTCTGTGCTGGAATTATCCTGGGTTGCCCGAAGGCGTGATCCAAGCACCCATTGGCCGGAGCGGTTTGGATCGTAAGAAAATGGTGGTTACGCCATTGTCCTCAAAGACCGCGACGACCAAATTCAAGGTAAGGCAGCGCTTCCGCATCGCTACTTTCCTAAGGGTATCGCTCATCACGGGCAGGACTCATCAGATCCGAGTACATTTCAAGCATATCGGCTGCCCGATCGTCGGCGACAAGGACTATGGCGGGCGGAGTCCTGGAGTCATCCAGAAGAGTGAAGAGCTGCCCGTATTCAAGGGCGTTCTCAATTTGATCGACCGCCAGGCACTGCATTCAGCCGAACTGAATTTTGTGCACCCGCGTTCCAAGCGTAAGATGAATTTCACGGCACCCTTGCCAGAAGATATGTGCAGGGTCCTGACCTATCTGAAGAAGGAATCATTTCGTTAACCTGAACAACGGTTTGCACATATGAAATCCTCACAATATTGTATTCATGATCGAGTAGGAGCATGAACGGCATATACCTCAGCTTGCTACTCAGGGAGATAAAGGAGCAACTGGCTGGCGCATACATCCAGGAGATTCTGATAATGGATAGAATCGTGCAGCTTGTGCTCAATGATAGTGCTCTCTTTGTCTCTTTATACCCAACTGCGCTCGGTATGTATATTGCCCGTATGAGCAAGCAAGGCTATGAGTTGTTTAAACAGATGAGCGATTCGACGAAGTCTTGCCGGATTGTAGAAGTTATCCAGAGTGACTACATGCCTGTCTTGAAGCTAATGTTGGAGAAATCGTTTCCGACCCGAGAAGAACTACAGATAATTATCTCTTTGTATCCACAGGCACCCAACTTCAGCCTGATGGTTCAGAACCGGCAGAAGAATCTCTATGCACGATACATCGAGAGAAAGCCCAAGAACTCGATCTTGGATTTGAAGAGCGAGGAATTGGCAAGTGCATCGGTTGATTATTTGGTCAAGCATATCGAAGGTATTGATAAGAAGCTGGCTAGCGCATTGGATGAGAAGAATTTCGCGTCTCTGAAGGCATGGTTAGACGGAGAGGCAATTCACCCAAGGCTCTTGACCGTTGATCCTCTGCGTATCAGCTTGTTCGCTGGCGAGGGTGGAAAGACTTACGGTTCATTCAATGATCTATTCGATGATGCCATCGAGGGCTTTCTACGTTCACAAGAAGAACAGAAGTCTGAACAACAGAGACGGTCGGCGATCCGAAGTATGAAACGGCGTCTGGCGCGTCTGCAGAAAAAAATACGCACACCTGAAGAGATCCAAGACTTGCGCGCGCGGGGCGAATTGATCCTTGCGAATATCAGGAAGATCAAAAAAGGTTCAGAAAAGATCCGACTAGTGGACCCTTACACGCAAGTCGAGAAGGAGATAGAACTTGACCCACACTTATCGCCGCAGGCCAATGCCCAGAGGTATTTCACGAAATACAAAAAGGAAAAAAGAGGTCAGCCACAACTGCGTGAACAGATCAAGGTAATTTCCGGGAAGATAAAAGATCTTGAGAGTAAGCTGGTTATCCCTGAAACCCGGGTACGAAAGTTGCAGGCTGAAAGAGCTTCGAAGGAACCGTTTCATCGATTCCTTCTTGAGTCTGGGTCGGTGGTGCTGGTAGGCAAGAACGCGCGCACCAATGATGAACTCACGTTTAAGCACGCACGCCCGTCTGATTACTTCTTCCATACACGTGGTTTTGAGGGTGCGCATACCATATTGAAGCCGAATATACCTCGCGGGCAGCGGCCAAGCCGCCAGGAGATAATGACCGCTGCCTCGATCGCTGCCTATTTCAGTAAGGCAAGAAAACAGAACAACGTACCTGTTTCTTACACTCAGCGGAAATTCCTCAAGAAGAACAAGAAGGCCAAGCCAGGTAGTGTCATATTGATGAGGGAAGAAGTTGTGTTTGTGGAACCGGAATTACCGAAAAGAAATAGCCATTGAGTCAAGATGTTACTATGTCATTCGTTAGCAGTGATTACTTATCATCAATGGTTACTTCCGGTATCGTTACTCGGTTTCGAAATACGATACGTTTTCGAATGACGGTTTCGATCAACGACAAACGAAACCGTTTCGCCTGTCGATACCGCTAAGCGATGTACGTTGTGTTGTCCCCGTTGACTTTTTTGCTTTTCCTGTTATACTATTGTGAAAGGAGGAGGCATGCCAGAAGCCAACAAAGAGGTCGAAGAAGGCAAAATCTGGGCATTCATTGCATACTGGTGGATTCTTTTTCTCGTTCCCCTACTCGGCAAAAAGGATAATAAATTCGCCCTGTTTCACGGGAAACAAGGAATGGTCTTGTTCGCTTTTGAAATACTCATCTGGGTGTTGAGTTATATTCCAGCTATCGGGTGGTTTGTCATCGGGCCGATTGGCAGCATCATCTGCTTAATTCTGGCAATAATCGGCATGGTGAAATCACTGCAAGGTCAATACTGGAAAATGCCGGTCCTGGGTGATATTGCCGAGAGGATCAAGATTTAGTCGGGAATTCCAGTTCATTGTATTTTTATAGATGCTGAAAAGAGGAGGTAAGATGATTCAACGCATAAAAGATATACTATTCAAACCAAAGGAAACCTGGCCTCAGATAAAAGCAGAAGCAACCGGCATTAGCCAGGTATTTACTGGCTATGCCATGATACTCGCCGCGCTTCCAGCGATTTTTGGCCTGCTCGGTTTCGCACTGGTCGGGCAGAGTTTCGGCCCGATTACCGGGTTCTTCAGGATCCCGTTTACGGCTGCCTTGGTATGGGCTGTGGTATGGTACATACTGACACTCGTTTCACTCTACATCAACGGCCTTATCATTAACGCCCTGGCGCCATCATTCGGGTCGAAGCAAAATCCCGTGAACGCCATTAAGCTGGCAGTCTATTCAGCCACGCCGAGTTTTATTGCCGGTATTCTCAGTATCGTCCCGGCACTGGGTTTTCTCGTCATGCTTATTGGTCTATACAGCTTTTACCTGCTATTTGTTGGTTTGCCCGTGATGATGGAAACGCCCAAGGAAAAGCACGTGGGATATTTTGTCGTTATCCTGATCATAATGATTGTCATTTATTTCATCGTCGGAGGAATATCGAGTTCGATTATGGCTGCGATGTGGCGGCCGGTGCTATTCTAGAGACAACCTAGCGATTTACGATCCTCGTCCCGGCATCGCCTAAAATGGCGGGTTTGGCTTTGCTCAGGGATGTAATGATCACTTCCTTCCCGCCACCAGCAAGGAAGCTGACCGCGGCTTCGATTTTCGGGCCCATGCTGCCCGGTGGGAAGTGTCCTCGTTCCATATATTTCTTGGCTTCAACCACGGCTATCGTATCGAGCGCTTTCTGACCAGGTTTCTGGTAATCCAAATATACCTTATCGACATCCGTAAGGAAAAGAAGGGTTTGCGCATCGATATCATGAGCTAAGACCGCAGAAGCGCGGTCCTTGTCGACGACCGCATCAACGCCTTCATAGGTTCCATCATTCTCAACATAGACCGGCACGCCACCGCCGCCGGCAGCGATCACAATGGTGCCCTGCTCGACCAGCATCTGAATGATGCGCCGGTTGACAATCCTTCTCGGCATGGGCGAGGGGACCAGCCGGCGGTAGCCACGGCCTGAATCTTCTTTTATCACCCAGTTGAATAGCTCGGCGAGTCCTTCAGCCTGTTTCTTCGTATAGAACGGGCCGATGAATTTCGTCGGGTTAATGATCGATGGGTCATTGGCATCGACAATGACTTGCGTGACAATGGTGATAACCGGCCGCTCGAGACCCAGGGTCATTAACTTGTTCTGGAGACTCTGTTCGATCATGTAGCCCATGCCACCTTCGGTATCCGCGACGATCACGCCTAAGGGCAAAATAGGGATATCATTCTTGGTCCTCTCGACGCGTAGTAGGGCGTTACCAACCTGTGGGCCATTGCCGTGGGTGATTGCTATCAGGTAATCCTCTTGAATGAGTTCGACAATACCCTCGAGGCTCTTACGCGTATTGGCGAATTGCTCGTGAATATTCTCTTTACCAGTGTGTGATATGGCGTTGCCGCCGAGGGCAACAACTGCTTTTTTCATCCGAAAGTATAGACTCAGGTTTGAGAATGTCAAGGGACCAGAATGTATGGTCACTGAGTCATTGGGTCACTGTGTCATTCGGTTAGGGCGACCCGGTGTCCTTATATTGTGGATCGAAACCTCGTTTCAGAACCGTATCGCTTTTCGAAACCGAAGAACGAAAACCGTTCCTTTGCTGCTACTGAAATGGTTCGAGGGCCCTGTGTGCCTCTGCCGCTTCTTCTGGCCTGCCGATTTGTTCCAGGTACGTTATGTTAAGTGATAACATCTTCCGCACAAAAGCAAGATTGAAGTCTAATCGGCCGTCATTTACTACTGGTAGTTTTTTTATTTGAAACTCATTGAAATCATAGAGCAGAGAGGACGTGTCCGCACTTATCCTGAACGTGAGTCCGTGGGGCAGTCTTCCATGTCCGGGATGGATCTGGTCCAGGTCTTGATC
Organism: Caldifarciminota bacterium; assembly: GCA_050124875.1. Lineage (GTDB taxonomy): Bacteria > Hydrothermota > Tepidihabitantia > SM23-42 > SM23-42 > SM23-42. The sequence continues at coordinate 6,444 of JASFEK010000023.1, forward strand.
TGGCCAGGGAGTGGATAGAAAGACGCCCTTGTTCATGCGAGCGTCACAAAGACTGCGGAGCATCCTGAGAAATTTCATTTGAATAACAGACGGCAAGTAAGGCCTATCGTATTCAAATTTGTAGAGCTCCGCGAGATAGGGATTTATCGAGGATTGCACTTGTGCATAGAATCGTGGATATTCGTGTTCGAGATATTTGATGTACCATGTTCGGCGTAGCAGTGCCTTGTCGATCAGCACCAGGTCCTTTCTCCAATCCTTGACGTGCCTCAGATACATGAGGGGCGAATATACGTCCCAATGTGTTGTCATCAGCAGACTGGAATCGGGCAGCTGGGCAGCGTGTGCGCGCGCAAAGTCGATGCCGAACGTGTTGTTGCGCAAGGTGCAATCACCGTAATTGATGAATGGCACAATGCATGCCAGGGGAATGATAATGGCCGGGCGCAAGAACCCGCGGAGCGCCGTCAACCCGTAGGCAAGCGTCATGATGAGCACGATCAGGCTGGGAATGTAGTATGGTTCGATGTCCGGGATCGAATAGTTGATAGTATAGAGCACATTCAAGATCAGTATTGCGAGCATGAGCCAGAATTTTCTCCTGTTTTTTCTGTACAGGATTACGAAACCAGCCAGTGAAGGAATGGCCAGCACGTAAAGGAGATTTCTGCTCAAGATATGGAGACCATTGATTAGATTCTTCCCGATCGCGGCCGTCGAAAGACTGAACATCCAGACCTGGTACTGTTTGCCCGTGACATGCCAGAATAAGCGCTGGAGGTTGTAAGCGTTTCCCCATGCGATTTCCGCGCCACCGATTGTACGCGTTATGACATAGGCATATGGACTCAAGCCAACTATGAAGAATAACAGCCCGGCAATAATCCCTCTCCATCCAGGCCGGTAGGTAATGACAAGATAGAAAAGGACGGGCAGTCCAATGGAAAAGAAGATCATGTGATTGGTAAGGGCGAGTCCTACTAGATACACGGTCAGGTAAAAAATACGCTTCGAGTTGCCCTGGAAGAGCAGGTACATCACGAGCACTGCGAACAGACTGGTCAGCGGGTACACCTCGTTGGTGATAGAGGTGCGCCAGATAGTTGGCGAGAAGGCATACAGCGCAGCCGCCAAGAACGCGGATGTGGTGTTTTCAGTCACCTTTCGTACAGCCAGATATAACACTGCCGCCGCAGCAGCCGAGAAGAGCGCTGAGAGGAGATTCAAGTTTCTGATCGGCTCTCCGGGGAGGTGAGCAAAGAAGTACGAAATGAGCGTGTATAAGGGATAACCCGTGGGGTGGGCAATCCCCAGGGTGTAGGAAACAGTCGCTAGCTCTCCGGAATCAATGAGATAGACATCCGGGCAGAGTGAATATGTGTAGAAGAGCAGTACAATGAGAACAAGACCGAGTACATACAGGTGACTGCGATTTGCCAGTAGTGAGCTATTCCTTGGCAAAATTCAGTCTCAAATTCGTGAGACGAACCTGAATATCCTTTTTCTCTGAAGCATCCAGGCTACCCTCAATAATCTTGTAAAGGGCATCGATCGCGTCGATCGCCGTTTTCGCCTCGCCTGCATCCTTCTTGTGTTTCTGTGTCTCGGGGTGGGCTACCATGTCCAGGTATGCCCAAGCCTTACTCTCCAGTGAGAGGATGGTCATGTAGACAATATCCTTGATTCTTATTGGCTCTTCGAGCAGCTCCGGCTTTTCTTTCTTCGGCACCTCTTGTTCGTTTGTGGTCTCGCCTTGTTCCTTCTTGCTCTCTCCTTCCACGCCTTTCTTGTCCTTGTCTTCAGCCATGATGGATTATACCAATACACTACAAGCTGTCAACATTTGGTCGTACTAGTAATACCTATACCTGATTCCCGGCACGAATACGATCTACGGATCACGAATCCGTGGTTTTTGTGGTGTTAGAAATTCTTGATTGCCCAGGTCGCGCTTTGGGCGATAACTGCGTCGCTGTTCTTGGCCAGTCTTTCGAGCAGAGGCAGTGTTGCCTGATCACGGATATTGCCCAATGCTACGATTGCATTTCTCTGGATCGCACTGAAGTTGATCCACTTAGCGGTTATCTGGTTATTTGCGTACTCTCTGCGGTATTCGGCTTCATTCATTTCGAGAATTTCCGCCAGCGAGATGGATGGACCGACACATCCGATATTGGTACGCGGTGGTTTCGCCACAACATCCTGATTTGCCGGACACACCTCCTGGCACAAGCTGCAGCCGTAGAGACGATTGCCCCAGACACTGGCGATTTCATCCGGCAATACGCCATACCAGTTCGTGCGCGCCTGTATGCAGAGCCGGCGGTCGATCACATAAGGCTCGATGATTGCCCCGGTTGGGCAAGCCTCGACGCAAGCATTGCATTCACCGCAGCTTGCCGCTAATGGCGTATCCGGTTCGATCTCGAGGGTGTTGACTATCTCACCGAGCACGATCCACGAACCGAACTCCTCATTGATGATGATGCTGTGCTTTCCATAGAATCCGATACCACAACGCTGGGCAATAGGTTTCTCGGCGATGCCGCCGTTCGAAAATACTCTGCATGCGGCCGAGTAGTCATCTTTCAAGACAAGAGCGATTCTATGCAGGCGTTCTCTGAGATCGGCGTAGTGATTCCGCCACGTGTAGCGTGCGATCAGACCATGGGGGTTCCCGGGGGTACTTTTGTCTACCTCTTCATCAGTAAGGTAGCACTGACAGGCGGAGATAACGGATTTTGCCCCAGGGACAATTGCATTAGCGTCGCAGAATTCGTCGATGTTCCTACGATGCCAGTGTTCATTATTCAGATAGAGTCCAGCATCTCTTTGTTGTTTTGTGCGGGCAGCGGCATCGAACAGTGGTTGGGCCGTGGCGATCCTGATTTTGTCGATGCCGAATTCGTGACCGAGGGTCTTTATATGCTGGGCATCAATCACAAAACGCGGTTACTTATTTTAATAGAATTCCTAATGGGAAGAATACCAGATAACCGACAACGAGCAGAATAGGAGCCAGTAGTATATCGCCGCCGGCTAGCATTATGAACCCGATTATCACCAATATCAATCCGATGCCGAAAAACAGCATGTTCTTTTTTGACAGGTTCACGCTGGTGACTGTTGCTTCCTTCTTTGTCGGTTTTTCCTTCTTTTTCTTTTCTTTTTTTGCCATCTATCACTCCTTTATTGACGCACGGGCAAAACAGAAATGATTCACAAACCTGCTTTGCGCAATCAATCTTCGGTCTTGGAGATATCAGCGAGACGCGTGAATTCGCCATCTCGGATCTGATAGACACTATATGTCTCAGTGCCGCGTAGAGTTTCGGCAATGAAACGCGGGAGGCTTGTTCGTTCGTAGTTTCTTATATTGCGCAGCTGCCATAGCACTGAGTATAACCGCGCGCTGAATTCGTCAACGCTGAGCCCGGCTGCCCGCAGCCGTCCGGAGACTTCTTCATCAATGGCTGAAGGTGTGGCGAAAACCGCGCCTTCAACGTATTTCTCACCGAGCCGGGGTACGCGTTCGCTGTGAAAGGATTCGGTTCCCAACAGCATGACTTCTTCGAGTCCGTAATAGGCAACTTGCGGCGCAACATTAATTATCATGTCGGTTTCCATTGCCAGAAAGAGGGCCCCCGGTTCAGTATCTCTTATCGCTTCCAACTCGTCCTGCAACGTTATGGAATCGGCAAGAAAACTGACCATGGCAACGACCTCCCGGTTATTACGGACTACTTCCTGGGCAAATGCATTGGCAATGCTCCGGTGCCTGCTGTCATTCGGAAACAGTACGGCGAACTTATTGATACCACCATCATACGCGCTGTACCTTGCCACGATGCGTGCTTGTTCTTCACCGGTCTGCCCGCGTGTGTATACGAGCGGTATCGACTCGAATCTTGCCTCAGCGCTCATGGGCAGGATGAGAGGAATACCTTTACCAAGGGCGTAGCCACAGACCCCGAACGCCTCAAACGAGCTGACCGGTGCGACCAAGAAATCAACGCCGAGGTCCTCTACGAGCCGCGCCGCGGCCAGGGTTGCCTCGATCGGGTCTGATTTCGTGTCAATTGCATGCAGCGAGAATGGAAGCAGGCGGTTGTTCTCGAAGACCTCTATGATCTGCAGCAGGCTCTGACCGACATCAGAGAATTTGCCAGTCAGCGGTAGTAGTATACCGGCTCTTCCCGTCGCCTCACCCAGACTGATGAATCTCTTGTATTCCTCTGCTTCATACAGGTATCTTGTGTCTGGGAAGCGGCGCATGAGAAGATTGAAATCACGTTCGGCCTCTTCTTTTTTTCCTTTTTCGGCCTCTTGCTGAGCGAGGTGATAGAGTATGTGTTCGTCGATCTGCTCAGCCATGTAGATCCGGTGCAGCTTCTCGAGTTCGGCTATTGATAAACCGGCCAGCATGTCAAGGATACGTTCGAATGCTTTCTGTCGTCCGCTTGAGTCCTCACTCTGTAGGTAGTACTTGGTGAGGTAATAAGTCGCCTGGTAGTCTTCGGCCAGGTTGAAATAGGATTCGCCGGCCAAAGACATTGCGTTCAGATAGTATTTTGAATTCGGGAATTCCTTGAGGTATCTTTCACTGAACGAAACAGCGTTCTTGAATCGCGCCAGCTTGTACTGGCAGAATGCACCCAGATACAGCGCTGGTTCGTAAGGCTCGGTGCCTTCGTATTCACTAACGACTTCCTCAAAGGCGATCAATGCATTACTATAATCCTTGCGCTTGAAATAGTCATTGCCTCTCTCGAAGATCACGGCCGCCCGCTCTTCCGCCATACCTGCTTCAATGCCCGTAACGCCTTTCGGACCAAAGTACGCACAATTCACAATGACCATGGTGAAGACAACGAGGATCAACAGGTTTTTCATCAGACAAATAATAGCCAGAAAACGCCGGATGTCAACGCTCAACGGCGTCAAGCACAGACTGGTGGCCGAGTCGTTACCGCAAGACATTGAATGAAACGGGCCTCGTGACCGTAGGACGCTGAACATTGTACCTGCCTAGCATAGTACTTGATTTTCATCCGAATCCCACTAAGATAGTTGCATGCCAAGCGATTTCCGTCAGAAGGTCGCATTACTTCGGTATTTCGTACCGCTCTGTCTTTGCATCTTTGCGTTGATCATAGACTTCAACGGATGTGCTAAGTACACGAAATATGTGCCGGATCCAGTAAGGGATGTTGGCCAGTGGGTGAATAATTTCGGACAGCAAAGATCATTCAGCTATGAATACGAGATGAAGACCCACTTTGCCCGGGTACGCGCTTCCGGTGATTGTGTGATCGGTGTGGGCGAGAGACTCGCTGGTCAATGGGAGGGGGGCGATGTAGTGCAGAGATTTGAGTACATCGGGCTGGGTGATGTCGAATATGTACGCGAGGCCAATGAATGGAGCAAAGAACCCCGTGGTGAGGAGTCAGATGTCTTCACTCAAGCGAGTAGACTGCTCAGTTTTGACAAATATGAATACAAGGGATTTGATGACGGTTATCTGTATACGTTCAAGGCCAATGCGCCGTTTCTTGCTCCTGACCGACGTAAGGAGATGATCGGGTATATGAGGATATCGAACAAGGATTATCTGCCCGAATTTGTCTGGGCTGGACTACCTGACTCTTCGATCTACTGGACCGCGCGGATCGTCGATTATAATGAATATAAGAATGTGAAAACACCGGTGAGAGAATATCACGACTACGTTGTCTCTTTTCCGGTAGATATGGCGGGCAGTATCTACAGCATGGTCGAACGCAGATTCGATCTCCTCAACGTTGATTATCGCATGGAGTCGGGACGAGGCCGTCTCTTGATCAGTGTTCCTGAGCAGTACGCGGTCGAAGACGTAGCTCAGATGTTGAGACCCGGCGGTCTGTCCGTATACGGTGTTGCTCAAACAGGGGAGCAGGCAACAAGAACAGGGTATTTGAAGGACGATCTGTACAAACCGGTGTTTCTTGCCGACCTGTTATTCACCGACGTTTCACTCAGGGATGCCGAGATAGACTTTGATCAACGTTCCATGCCTTTTGTGGCGGTGAAACTCCGTGAAAGGCGTAAGATGCCCCACACAATCGCCTTTGAAGTTGATAGTGTCTTGATAGCCACGGTCACCCTTGACACAATGCAGAGTATAGATAGAATAAGGTTGTATCCAGATATGCAATACCGTGAAATCGAAATGCTGCGGGCTTACATGAAGCAACCGCTAGGTGCCCTGAAAGTAAGCACTGGTGGCGGAGAAAATCCTTGATATATTTTATACTCACGCTATACACACTTTTGCTGATCGTACTATTTTTCTATTCCATGCACTCGTTCATTCTGATTTACTACTATTACAAATTCAGAGGCCGGGTCCAGAAGAAAATAAAGAGATTGATAAGATACCCCATGGTGACCGTGCAGTTGCCGATATACAATGAGAAATATGTAATTCACAGACTATTGAAGAGCGTTGTCGAATTGGATTATCCCAAGAACCGCCTAGAGATACAGGTGCTTGATGACTCGAACGATGAGACGAGTGATATTGTTGCCCGTCTGGTTAGAGAATACAAGCATCGCCTTTTTAACATCCATCATATCCAGCGGGGCTCACGCGCCGGATACAAGGCGGGTGCGTTACAGTATGGATTGGAGCAAGCGAAGGGTGATTTCCTGGCGATATTCGATGCTGATTTCGTGCCGGCACCGAATTTTCTTAAGGAACTACTACCCGATTTCGATTGCCCTGATGTGGCCGGCGTGCAGGCGCGTTGGGGACACCTTAATCACGAAGATTCACTGTTGACCCGTGCCCAGGCCATTGGTCTTGACAATCATTTTGCCATGGAACAGACATTACGTTTCCGGGCGGGGTTTTTTATAAATTTCAATGGTACATGCGGCATCTGGCGCAAGGAGGCCATCCGTGACGCCGGGGGTTGGCATAGTGATACGCTCGCTGAAGACCTTGACCTGTCATATCGCGTGCAACTGCTGGGGTGGAAGATACGGTTCCGTGAAGATTATACGGTTCTGGGTGAGTTGCCGGATACCGCGGAGAGCTACAAGATTCAGCAGAACCGTTGGGCAAAGGGTACAATTCAGGTGGCGAGAAAATTACTACCGCAGGTCTTCAAGATGCGGATGAGCAAGATTGCCAAATACGAATCATTTGTACATCTTACGTGCCATGTCAATTTCATCGCGTTGCTCGGTCTGGCTTTGTTTTCTCCGGTCATTGTCTATTTCAAGGTGGAAAATATCGTGGCTAATGCTTATTTCATTTTCGCCTCGTTCTTCACGGTCGGTGCCCTTGGATACCCGTACCTCTACTTCTTATCACAGCGGGAATCCTATCCGGATTACCGGAAGCGTATACCATTCATCGTCGGAGTTATCGCCTACAGCATGGGTCTATCGGTCAGTAATACCAAGGCGATAATAGATGGTTGGATGAACCGGAAGAATGTTTTCCGGCGCACCCCGAAGTCGGGCGGCGAAGCAGGCGGATACCGTGCCGAATCGAAATCAATCATTCCCTATCTGGAGATTCTGTTGGGAATATACATATTCACGGCACTCATCTATGTTATCGTCAATGTACAGCTAATCCTTATTCCGTTTCTTTTATTCTATAGTTTTGGGTTCCTGAGTCTGGGTTTCTTGTCCCTGAAGGACAAGATCGTGGCTCTCGAACCACAGGAGGTTTTATGCTCAAGAAGGAGCTCCTAGATATCTTGGTTTGCCCCAAATGCAAGGGCGAGCTTGAATATGATAAGAAGAAAGATGAACTGGTATGCCACAAGTGCAAATTAGCATATCAGGTGAAGGATGACATACCCATAATGCTAATTGATGAAGCGAGGAAACTTGATGCTTAGTTCTATTTTACTGATCGCGCTCGTGGGCAGCACCACGATCGTCGAACAAGGGAAGAGGGGGGTCAGCATAGTGTTCGCGGCGGAAAAGGCTGCGCGCGAGGACTTTACATTCAGTGACGCAGCATGGCTTAGCGAAGCAGGCGAGCCAGACCTGCCGTCTCTCCACTACAAGATTGGTATTCCTCAGGACGGCAACGTCCAAGTACGCATTGCCAGTCATGATGAATCCGTGTTCCAAGACGTCGTCATTGAACCCGCATACTATGTTGCCGTGGTCGAAACGCAGGATGCCCAGAGCCCTGTGTTCCGGGGTGATGTGTATGGGCAGAACGCGTTCTTCCCTGATGAGGTAGTGACGGTTTCTGAGCCGGGATACTTTCGTGATCTGCATACGGTTGACGTGCGCATCAATCCGGTGCGCTATAACCCGGTTACCAGGGAGCTGCGCGTGTCAAAAAACCTTAAGATCGATGTAGAGTTCAGGGGTACTCCCATGACGCGCCGGGCGCTGGACGTCACGTATGACCGGATCTATGAGAAAACAGTGATCAATTATGACCAGTGTAAGGATTGGCGGCGCATGCCCCAATCGTCACGGCAGAACCCGTTCGCGGGAAATACATGGTTCAAGATCGAGGTTGAGGAAGAAGGTCTTTACAGGATCGGTCATGATGAGATCAGGGAGGCGGGTTTGGATCCGGAGCAGTTTGATCCTAGGACCATGAAGATCTACACTGCGCCGTTCGACATACTACCCCGAATAGTCCCACTGCCCGATTCACTTGATTCCTTGATCGAGATACCGGTTTTTGTGCGTGGTGAACAGGATGGTGTTTTTGACCAGGGTGATTACCTGATCTTCTACGGTCATGCGGCCAGCTACTTCGTCCCCGATACGGATATCGTATGGTTTGAGAACGGATACGCGAGTAACAATGCCTATTGGTTCACTTTTGGTGGTGCCGATGGTAAACGGATGTTGGCGGTTGACGCGCAGTGGGACGGGTCGCCGGTAAGCACGACCGTAGACGCGCTGAGCCATTCGGAGGTCGATCTGGGCAATCCGAGCCGATCGGGCACGAATTGGTACTGGGCAGATATCTCACCGCTTTCTGGTGAGATAGGTACGGCTCAGGTTACTGTGCATCATCGCCGTGCCGAGGGCACAGCGCAAGCACGGGCAGCGATATTCACGTTGAGCCCAGGTACGTTCTGGTGCCGCTACACATTGGCCGGTGCGACGTTCTACAGCGACACGACCTTCTTACCAACCCAGGATCGGATGCCACCCCTGTACTTGACCGGTGCTGGTTCGTTGACCGGGGATAGTTCTACTCTCGTATTTGACGTGATAAGACCGGCGGGCACCATGACCAGCCTCGAGGCCTACTTGAATGCCGTCGACATAAAGTACGAAAGGCGCGCGATCTTGGACGCGCCA
>JASFEK010000024.1:0-15763 GCA_050124875.1 Caldifarciminota bacterium
ACACAAGTATCTCAATCTGCAATGATCACGGTTTGGCGATCATGGTGGATAGCCAACCTTTTCGAGGAAGTTGCTGCGGTATGAAATGTTCGGCAGCAAGTAGAAGAAAATAGTATTGTAGAAACCAAGCCTTGGCGAGACGATTATGTTCCTGAGCATGATCGAATCCCAGGAATAAAAACTATCTCGCAACCATTCCATCATTGAATAGACTGCTTGAGGAGCCATACCAGGAATATTGACCACGGGCATCCACTGGTCGTAGAGTGAGAGGTCATGTAGGATCTGGTTCTTGGCTTCATAGCGCCGGTAGGTTTTCGTCCCGGGCAAAGGCGTCTGAACAGCCAGTTCCACGATATCGATGCGGAGCTTGACCAAGAATTTCAAGAGCCGCTGGTACGCCTTATTGTTCTCACCCTCAAAACCCAGGCGTATTTTGCACCCGGCCGTAATGCGGTGGTTGTGAATCAAACTTATCTGATATTCTTTTTCCCTCCGGTAATCCTCGTTCTCGATATCTTGTAGTACGTTCCGGCCGAACCAATCTTCCTTGAGGAAAATGATGCGTACCCCATCATCGCGTAGTACGGGAAAAATCCCGGGATGTTTGAAGATCTCGCTCGTTGTCTGAAAGACCCACATCTTCTTATAACGCCAGCACTTTTCCAGTAGCCGTATACCGTAGTCCATGTCGAAGAGAAAATCATCATCGAGCACATAGAGTGCCTTTCTCCTCGTCTCGCCGACCGCTTCGGCAGCCTTTTCCGGATCCCATTGTACTGGATGCTTGTACATGACGTTCTCATAGCAATAATCCTTGTTTTCGTCAGTACACTGGCAGCCATACGACGTCCTGATCTGCGAATAGAACGGTGTGAATCCGAATTTGTTCTCAAAGCGGCGGTCGACCGCGAAATCCCCCGCGGTCTCTGACTTGTATACGGCCGCGGGCTTATGGTGCGCGCAATCACTCATGATCTGCTCCCATACCGCGGCGATGTCGCCGATCACGACCGATGTACAGAAACTCTTGCTCTCCTTGGGGAATAGTGTAGGGTATGAACCATATCCAATGACTACTTTCGCTTCGGACCATTCCGAACCGACCAGGTTTTCCACGTGTCGGGCAAGATTCAATGGTACGTGGACGACGATGATGTCGGGTTCAACATGGGACAGGGTTTCTATATGCTCGTCGCAATAAGTGAATTCGTGTTGCTTTGATAGATGCGCAAGACGCAATGCATCATAGTTCGGTCTGCGGAAGAATGGACTGCCACGTATGGCCTCGAACGGCGTGAACCGAGACTGACTGGGCGCCGGATTATAGAACAGAATCCTCATAAACCTGAAGGTTTAGAGACGCAAACGGACATATGCGGGTGTAGATGGATGACGGCATCGGTCTGCATTGGCTGTGATCCGTCTGAATTCAAGATGGCATAAGTCATCTAGTTATATCGTTGAACGTCACGAAGACGATGAGCAGCAGTATTATCGCATAGCCAATTTGCTGGATTATGATCCGGGTCCGTTTGCTGAATCGCTTTCTCCGTGCTGCTTCGATTACCGAGATCACCACGTGCCCGCCGTCGAGCACAGGTATTGGGAACAGATTGATCAAGCCCAGGTTGATCGAGATGATGGCAAGCAAGCCCAGTAGATTTTCAAAACCCCAGCGAGCCGATTCACCACTTAGGCGGGCAATGGCTATTGGTCCGCCAATTGCCCGGCGTGATATGCGACCGATTATCAGCTGATACAATGTCTTGAGCGTGAGCCAGATCACTTCGACGCTTCTCTCGGCCGACATTGACACTACATCGATTACCGGTATGTGGCGTCGCTGCAGTGGCATGATGGCGCCGACCTGTCCGATCGTGTCTTCGCTAATGGGATCGTAAAAAGCCGTTGGTGTGATAGTCGCACTCTTCGCCTCGCCCTCGTGCAGCCAGGAGAAACGTAGAGGTATGTCAACTGAATTACGTACCGTGTCGACCATTTGATTCCAGCTTTCTATTTCACTATCACCGATCTTTAGGATGCGGTCACCTTGCTGCATGCCTGCCTTCTGGGCCGGTCCATCAAGCTTGAGCGATCCCAGGATTGGAGGGACCAGCGGTTGCAGACCTATGTTGTTGATATCTACCGTGAGCTCTCTTTCCAGGTATTCACCGGCTCTCACCACGCCGATCGATACCCGCTGGCTATCGTACTCGCTTAGTACGTCAAACATTGCATCCCAATCTGCTATGCTTCTGCCTGCGACCATGACGATTGAATCACTATCCACCAGTCCAGCTGCCTCGGCTGCGCTGCCCTCATCGACGGTGATCTTCATGTACGGATTTACCAATATTCCAAAGCCCGCAAGGATGATAATAAAGACGAAAAAGGCAGAAAAGATATTGAAAAGTGGGCCGGCGAGCACGATCAGTACCCGCTGGTATATTGGCGCCTCATAAAACGTAGCCACCCCACCACTGTTCTGTGTCTTCTGTGCTTTCTCTTCTGTGTATTCCGTGCCCTCTTTTTTCTGTATATTCCCTTCGGTGTTTTCTGTGCTCTGTGCCTTCTGTGTAATCTCGCCTTCTTCCTCACCCGCGATCTTTACATAGCCGCCCAGCGGGAAGTAGGCGATTCTGAAATCGGTCTCGCCGATCTGTTTACGTATCAGAGGTGGGCCGTAGCCGATAGAAAACTTCTCTACCGGGATCTTGAAGAGTTTAGCAATGAGAAAATGCCCAAATTCATGAATGGTAATGGAAAACGCAAGTATAAAGAGAAAGGCAAGTATCGTTACTATCATACAGCTATCTTCACTTGCTCTTTGGCCCACTCAATCGCTTCGAGATAGCGATCAAGGCCACCATCCATAGGTTTATGTTTATTCATAACGTTCTCAATAATTCTTGGTATTTCATTAAATTTCAATTTATCATTAAGGAACAGTTTAACTGCTTCTTCATTTGCCGTATTGACCACGGCCGGCATGGTACTGCCCGTTTCCAGCGCGGAATAGGCGAGACGCAGGCACGGGAATTTCTTGGTGTCGGGGGTCAAAAAGCTCAGTCGCCCCACCTTACTTATGTCCAGGTAAGGAGTACTCGAAGGTAGGCGGTGGGGTGCGGTGAGGGCGTACTGTATTGGTAGTTTCATGTCAGGCGTGGACATTTGGGCGAGCATTGTGCCATCCCTGAACTGCACCAGTGAATGACAGATCGCTTCCGGATGGATGACAACCTTGATCATGGTGGAGGGGAAGGCAAATAGATGATGCGCTTCGATCACCTCCAGTCCCTTGTTCATCATTGTGGCCGAATCAACCGTGATCTTCCGACCCATTTTCCAGACCGGGTGGCGTAACACGTCTGCTTTACGCACACGCTTGGTCGATTTTTTCAAGAACGGTCCACCCGAGGCAGTGAGGATGATATTCCTGACATCTTTCCGGTCCTTGCCCTCCAGGCATTGGTATATTGCCGAATGTTCACTATCAATGGGCAGAAGCCTCACGCCGCGTTTCTTGATCTTCTTCATCACGATGCTACCGAAGTTGACCAGGACCTCTTTGGTCGCAAGACAAATGTCCATTTTCTTATCGATGGCCCGCAGAACGCCTTTGATGCCAATCGCGCTGGCCAGGGAACAGATGATGGCATCGGCATCGAGGGCCTCGATCATTTCGGTGATTCCTTCTTCGCCGCTCAGTATGCGGGTACGCCTCGACCGTGTTTTGAGCATCTTGTGGCGCTGGCGGTCAATGATCGTGATCATCTTCGGCTTGAGCCGAGCCGCCTGGGCAGCAAGCAGCTGATGGTTTTCATAAGCAGCAAGGCCCACAACACGATAACCCTTTAGTCCGCTTATGACCTTGATCGCGTTGCACCCGATCGAGCCGGTAGAACCAAGGATTATTATTCTTCTCATAATAGTAGTTTCTCCACGAGCCTCAGGTCTTTCTTATCCGTGATCTTGATATTGTACCGGTCTCCTCTGTATACGTGTACGGGCATACCGAGTGATTCGAGCATCGCTGCCTCGTCCGTATACTCAATGCGAAAATCAGCTTGAGTAATAGCCTTGGTCAACATGCGTAGATTATAGAACTGCGGTGTTTGGATCAGATATAGATCCTCACGGGGAACGGTTTCTTGAACACATTTCCTGATGCATCGCTTCACCGTATCATAGGCCCGGACTCCGGGTATAACGGCTTTGTGGCTCCGACACAGGCGGATACCCCGTTCTATGAGGCTTTTCGAGATCAATGGTCGCACGGCATCATGAATGATAACCACCCCACTCTTGTTGCGTAGCATACGCAATCCGTTGACGACCGAATCCTGCCGGCGCTTGCCGCCGGCAACCACGCGCCATACTTTCCTGTAGCCGAGGTCCTTGACTAACTTTTTGGTTGCCATGATCTTGCGTTTGGGCACGACCAGCGTTATGGTTTTGACCGTAGCGAGGGCATCAAAGACAGCCGTTGCATATGTGAACAGGGGACGGCCTAGTACACTGTGGTATTGTTTCTGCCCGCCAAATCTCCTGCCGGTACCTGCGGCCACTATGATGACGTGGTTTGACATGCCCAATGATATTCATATATCTGCAGAAGTCAACATGTAGGCCCGAAGAAAGCTCTGAAATACAGAGTAAATTCACTGTAGGCATTGCGATTAGTGGAATATTCACTCCTGTTCGGCTCGGTATTGGCTATTGACATGTCCTTGAAAATGAATATATTTCTTATACACCAAGAAAGTAAGGAGGAGGTATTATGAGAAAGACAGTTGCGTTATTGTTCCTGGCCGTCTTGATTATTGGTTGTGGTCCTAAGATGGCGAAGCAGGAAACGCTCGATGCCTTGGCTGAGGCACGAGCCGCCCTAGAATCTGCCCAAGCGAGATTTGCGGATCTACAAGCAGAAAGAGACGCACTAGAAGCACAGCGCGCTGAACTCGAGCAAATGGTTAATGATCTACAGGACGAAGTAGATATGCTGCAGGCTAAGATCGACGCCCGCTGCATGAAATAAGGAGGATGACATGAAAAAGATACTATCATTCTTGCTCGTACTTTGCTTCGTCATTCCTGTCTTAGCGTTTGCTCAAGAGAAGATGACCGAAGAAGAAGCACAAGCTGAGATCGCGCGCATCGGGGCTGAACTGGACCAGCTAGAAGCGGATATTGCGGCACTCGAAGCTGAAGTTGGACAGCTTCAGACCTCTGTTTCCAAACTGGAAACAATGCATACCGGAATGACTGATAAGGTCGCCGAGTTACAGGAGGCGTGGAAACGCTGCCAGTGGGGTCGCTATACGGTAGTTGATGGTGATTGGCTATCTAAGATTGCGAGTATGCGGAATATTTATAATGACGGCGCCAAATGGCCCTGGATACACGAGGCAAATACGGATAAGATATCCGACCCGAATCTCATATATCCGGGCTGGGTGTTGCTCATCCCGACCCTTGATCAGTATACTGTGATACCCGGGGATTGTCTGTGGTTGATCGCGTCTTACCTTTCGATTTATTCTGATGCAAAAAGATGGCCTGAGATCTACGAGGCTAACAAGGACAAAATCAGTGATCCTGATATGATCTACGTCAATCAGGAATTTGTAATACCTCATGAATAATATGCGAGGGAGGGGTTGAGTACTCGCCCCTCCCGTTACTTTGAAAGTATCAATCCCAATATCCGGTACTGACCCAACCCAAGTCTCTGGCTTTCAAGACGAATTTCTAAAGGATATTCAGACACGCTTTGACATAATCGTGTCGATGAGAAATGATTTCATACACCTTAAGGGTGAGGAGTCGAAAGTAAAGGCAGCAGCCAAAGCCGTACGCTCGCGGCTCGGGCAGGAGACCGGTGAGACAAAGGCGGCCGACCATGGTCAGGTGCGTAATCCGGAAGGTGTAATATCGATCAGTACACCCAAGAGATTGATCAAGGCTAAGTCGGTTGGTCAGGGCGACTACATGGAGGCGATCGACCGGCATGATATAGTGGTGAGTATTGGACCGGCGGGAACCGGTAAGACATATCTGGCCGTGGCTAAGGCAGTATGCTTCTTGATGGAGAAAAAGGTTGAACGTCTCATCCTGACCCGTCCAGCAGTCGAGGCAGGAGAATCTCTAGGGTTTTTGCCCGGTGCCATTGAAGAAAAGGTAGATCCATATCTGCGGCCCTTGTATGACGCGCTCAACGATTTTCTACCCTTTGACCGCATCCGCCGTTACCTTGATATGAAGACGATTGAGGTTGCACCCCTGGCCTATATGAGGGGACGGACCCTTAATGATAGCTTTATCATACTGGATGAGGCGCAGAACACAACTGGCATGCAGATGAAGATGTTCTTAACGCGCATGGGTTGGCGCTCCAAGGTGGTCGTGACCGGGGATATCACTCAGGTGGACCTTCCGCCCAATGTTTTCTCTGGTCTGATCGAGATACAGCACCTACTGAAAAACATCAGCGGCATTGAGTTCATTTACCTGAACGAAAAAGATGTAGTACGGCATCATCTGGTGCAGAAAATCATCAAGGCCTATGAAGCTAAGAATACAAAGTAAACTGCTGATCTTCATCGGCATAATCCTGTTGCTCAACGTCATTTTCCCACCACCGGCGATGCCCCAGCGATATGCCCTTAACACCGGCGAAATTGCACCGTACGATATCATCGCGCCTTATGATTTCTTCATACCCAAGAGCGACCAGGTTCTGGCCGAAGAGCGTGAAGATATCGCCCGTCGGATTCCGCCTGTTTTTGACCTGGACAATGATGTGTTGAGGGGCGTCAACGCGGGTATTGATGGTCTGGAACAGCTGATCGATTCGACGCGGAAGTTGCCGGTCGGTCGGGATTCTATCATCCGCCTCGTGCAAAGGCAGTATGCATTGAATAGCGGGGTCATCACTTATTTGCTTCGGAACGATTATAAGCGTATCTTCCGGCGGTTACGTAACCGTTTTGCCGAAGTGTACGCGAAGGGTATCGTTGACCAGAAAAAGCCTGAGCACCGTATCGTTGCGATCACGAGTGGCATTCAGGAGACCGTGGAATCGCTTGACCAGATCTATGCGTCTGATGAGGCAGAGAGTATCGTGGCCATGGGACAGCGTGCAGAATTCCGGAGTCTTGTACAGTTTTTTATCAAGCCCAACATAGCACTGAATGAACAAAAAACCGAGGAACGGATCGATGGAGTTTTCGAGAATGTGCCGAAGACAAAGGGTAAGGTGCTGCGTGGCGAGATAATTGCAGAGAAGCACAAACGGGTGGATTCGGGCACCATGGAGAAGATATTAGCGCTGGAGAGCACCTACATATCGATCGGAACATGGGAGATCGTGAAGAGTCTGCTCTTCCGTAATATTTTCTATTTGGCGATCTTCTTTCTGATCTTTAAATTCAATACTACAACCGGTCTGAAGTTATTCACCGGTAAGAATCTCTATTTCGTTGCGCTGCTGTCAGCCGCATTTCTCATCATCGGCAGGATAACACATGCGGCCAATGTTGTGTACTTGACGCCGGTTGCTTTTTTCATTTTTCTGTTCGCACTATATTTCAATTTTTATGTGGGAATGCTATTTACGCTAGTATTCGCGTCGATCTTCGGTATCGTTTTGAACTCGGCCGGGATATTCACCTTTCTGTTTGTCAGCGGAATTGTCGCCGCGTTTTCAAGCCAGACCATTGATTCGCGACTTGGTTTCTACCGACCCCTGGCATATCTTTCTCTGGCTAACGTAGGGGTGATACTCTTCATCGATCTATACCTGGCTGAGGGCGGTACAAACCTTTTCTCACTGGGGGCTGGAATCGCCAATAGTGTTCTTGTAACCCTGAGTTTTGTGCTCTTCTTACCGCTGTTTGAGAAGCTGTTCGACTTTACGACCGATCTGACCCTGCTCGAACTAGGTAATCTAAACTTGCCGCTTTTCAAGGATATGGCCATTGACGCACCAGGCACCTATCATCATTCGATCATTGTGGGTAACCTCGCCGAGGCCGGCGCACGTTATATCGGTGCCGACCCAGTACTTGCCCGGGTCGGTGCGTATTACCATGATATCGGGAAATTGAAGAAACCTGAATACTTCATCGAGAACCAGATAGGTATGAGAAACCCTCATGATACCTTGAAGCCACAGATGAGTACGCTCATAATAATATCGCACGTGAAGGATGGTATCGAGATGGCCAGGAGAATGAAGTTACCCAAAAAGGTGATTGATGTTATAGAACAACATCACGGGACATCGATGATCGAATTATTCTACCGAAAGGCATTGGAAATATCTTCTGATACGGCTCAAGACTCGTATCGCTATCCTGGACCCCGGCCTAAAACAAAGGAAACGGCACTCGTCATGCTTGCCGATAGCGTGGAGGCAGCCGCCCGTGGTGAGCGCAACATAACAGTAGCGAAGTTACAGAAAATAGTGAAGGAAAACATCGAAAAGAAATTCAACGACGGACAGTTGGATGACTGTCCAATAACACGCCATGATTTAGAGCAGGTAAAGACCGCTTTCATGCCGATCCTCACCGGTGTGTTTCATCCCAGGATCGACTACGAGCAGGCCAACAAACGCGCCAACAGTGGCGAAGCGAAGAATAAGTAGACTGACGTATACGCGATCCATTGCTCAATGAGAATAAACATATACACACCAGGTGGCAGGATGCAAGTTGATAATGTGAGGGTCCGCCGGCTGATAAGAAATGCGTTGAAGAACGAGAGAAAGGAATTCGAGACCGTGAATGTGATCGTCGTAGACGATACCTACCTCCAACAGCTCAATGAGACATACTTCAAGAAGAAAAAGACCACGAATGTCATATCGTTCGATCTCGGGAGCGTGGCCGAGATATATGTCTCTGAACAGCAGGCACGGGATGACTACGAATTGCGCTACTACATAATGCATGGTTTGCTGCATACCATCGGCTATGACCACCGCACCAGGAAAGAAGAACAGCGCATGAAGAAGAAATGCCAGGAATATCTTTCTGATGACTAGCCTGCTGGTCAACTTCTTCCTGATATGCGTCTTCCTGGGATTCAGCGCCTTCTTCTCGGGAATGGAAGCTGCTATCTTTTCGATTTCCCGGTTCCGGCTCAAGACCCTGATTTTTGAAAAACGCCGGGGCGTAGAAACCCTGGAGCGGATAAAACGTGAGTCGGGCAAGACCCTGGCCGCACTACTGCTCGCCAATCTCTTGGTCAATGTCGGTGCATCGTCAGTGGGTGCGGTCATCATGCTTCAGCTCGTGCGTCAATATGATCTGGACGCGACCGCGGTATTCATCGTTGTGTTCGTAGCCATGACATCGCTAATCATCATATTCGGGGAAATCGCGCCCAAAACCATCGCCATCGCGAATGCCGAGCAGCTATCATTGCGCTTCGGGAAGGCCATCCAGTACGTATCGATCTTCTTCAGTCCTATTTCGCGGACCATGGAAAGATTCATGCAGCGCGTGCTCGGCGGCCAGACCGCGCGCAGGGCAGATACTATCTCGGACAAAGAGATCAAGCTTATGCTCAGCGAGGCAAAGCAGATGAAGGTGCTTGATGAAGGAGAGGAGGAGTTTGGTTTTCAGATACTCAACTTCGGCAAGATGACGGCCAGCCAGGTAATGACACCCCGTCAAAAAGTCATAGGGGTGGAGGTGACAGATAGCATCGACAAGGCACAGGAGATCATAAGATCGCAGAAACATACCAGGATATGTGTCTTCAATGAGAACGGTGAGGTAATCGGTATTCTGTACGCCAAGGATGTATTCATGAATCAGATCAGCTCTGGTCCTGCCCAGTCCATCAGAGAACTGATGCGTGAGCTCTACGTTGTTCCGGAGACCAAACACCTGGATAATCTGCTCGGTGAGTTCAGGAAGAAGGGTATTCACATAAGTATCGTTGTTGATGAGTATGGCAATTTCACGGGTATCGTGACGCTTGAGGATATCCTGGAATCGCTTTTTGGAGAGATCATTGATGAGTATGATGAGGTTAGCGACCTTCCATTCAAGAAGATCTCCGCGGACACATTCCTTTTTGAAGGTGACATAACGATCGGTGAACTAGCCCGTATCCTACGTATTGAACCATTTGCCGACGAGGGCGAACGACTGGCTGGTTATGTGCTTAACCATTTCGGGAAGATACCGAACGAAAGTGATAAGATCCAACTACCGAATATCGAACTGACGGTCATGGAGATACACGACCGGATCATCGAGAAGGTACTGGTAAGACTGACATGCTAGAGTTCATCATACCTCTACTGCTATCGATCAGCGTCGGTATTTTCACCGCCAGCGAGACCGGACTCGTCAGTATTGAGAAGATAAAAATAATCAAGGCAAAGCGAGAGAAGAAGAAGTGGGCGATACGCCTCTACAGATTTCTCCAGACTCCAGAGAGGTTTTTCTCGACGATACTGGTCTGCGAGAATTTCATCATCGTCGTCGCTTCCACATTATACGCAGAGGGTTTCGTGAAACTCATGGGCGAGAACGGAATCATCGTGGCAACCATCACGCTGTCACTTTTTTCCATGTTCTTCGGGCAGTTCGTGCCAAAGTCCATTGCTCTTGCACATCCCATGAGCACGATGTCCGTGCTGTCAAATGTGATCTACTACATAGAGATATTCATGTATCCTGTAGTATGGCTGTATGCTAGTATTGCCAAACTGCTCGCCATGCTCTTCCGCAGCGGATCCAAGCCCCACGCGATCCAACGGTTGGATATTGTGCATGCGATGGGCGAGTATGAGGAGAGGGCGAGTAGACTCGCCAGCCGTCTCTTCAATTTTTCCAAGCGGCGCGTGGGCGAGGTAATGATACCTCTGAACTCGGCTTTTGTTACTGAAAAGGCACACGAGCTGGAGACAATTAGAAGGTCGGGCGGACGTATTTACACGAGGATACCCGTATATGAAGTGAGAAAGGATAACATCATTGGTGTCTTTAACATAAAAGATTATTTGTATAGCGAAACCATCACGCTCCGTGATCCATTCTTCGTCAAGATGGATGAGCGCTGCATGACGTTCTTTCTGATCATGAAGCAAAAGGGTGAACATATGGCGATCGTCACTGACAAGGAAGAGCGTCAGGTAGGTATCGTTACCCTCGAGGATCTGATCGAGGAACTAGTTGGTGAGATCCGTGATGAGAGATAGTTGTGTTAGTGCTTACATAATAACTGGGGAATGGACGTCAAACGCTTTTTTTGTCGAAAAGCTCGCGCAGTTTTGATGGTAGCGTGATACTATGCAGGTCAATTGAACTCATTTCTTTCAAGAATATCTGTTCCTTTGCATCGCTGGAGAGCCTTTCGTTGATGATGAAATATGATTTGTCCCGGAGCCGGCAAAAGCCTCCTTTGCCGAAGAACCGGTCATACTTAACGATGATCGACAGTTTCTGACACAATTCCTCAAACAGTGCTAGTGTGCCGCTCTTCTTCATTTACCGCCCTTCCGGAATTTAGAGAAGAACCCCTTCTTCTTTGGGTTGAGCCGGGCTATTCCCTGGCGTGCCTTATTGTATTTAGGATCCCAGGTGAGCGCCTGCATGTATGACCGCAGGGCGTCTGCTTTTCGGCCGACGAATTCCAGTGCAAGTCCGAGGTTGCAGTGGAATTCTGGTTCGAACATCTCCTGCTTTACGGCGTGCTCTAGTTTCTTGAAACCATCCTGCTGGTCGCGTTTCGTATACACTTGCGCGAGTCCCAGGTACGAGAGGTATTGGGGCTGCATGTCATAGGTGTACGCCGTGCGCAGCAGGTTTACGGCGGGCCATGGCTTTCCTTCGTTGATGCTTTCCAGGGCGCGCTGGAAGAGGTTCTTGGCCTGTATTTTCTTTGCCTCATCCGCATCGGTTGAATGTTTCACGAGTGACGCATCGTATTTCTTACGCAGCTTCTCGTCGGAAAGTGTCCGGTAGGCAGCAGTAATCCGGGAGAATACTTCGTTTGCCCGCTGCTTTTCTTCTTGATCCATGAAGCGGTCTGGATGGTATTGCTGTGCTAGTTTCAGATATACTTCTTTGATATGCTTCGCAGTCGCGTTCGTCGATACACCGAGTATATCATTATAAGTTTTCATTTCTCAATCCTGTAGTAAGAGGTCATAGGGTTTTTTTCTCTCCCCGCAATGTGGAAAACCGCACCTTGCCGCATTTTCGGCATATGTATTTTTTCTTCTTATGATGGGTGCCTTTGGTTTCGATCATTTTCCTGCGACAGCGAGGACAGATCATTTTTTCTTCTTCTTGGCTTCGGCGATTTTCTTCATGACTTCGCCGAGCCTTATTTCTGCATTGCTATGGCCTCGGTCAAGAGTTAGCGTCCGCTCGTATGTCTTTACGGCTTCCGGGTATTTTTCGGCGCCCTCATACGCCAGTCCCAGATAGTAGTATACCTCAGGATCGTGAGGGTTGATCCTAAGCGCCTCACTGAACTTGGTTATTGCCTTGTTATAATCCTTATTCAACAGGTACGTCTGACCTACTTCTAATAATACCTCAAATTCTCCTTGTTCCATCCTTTTTCCCTATTTTTCCTGATAATCAATTACGGTCATGATCTGTGAGTTGAGTTATTGTGTCCTCGACGAAGTCCTGATTCTTTTTCGGATGATCGCTCATATAGTGCAAGCCGCGCGATTCCTTTCGCTTGAGCGCACTTTCAATGATGATCTTCGATATGTGGGTAACGTTGCGTGATTCAGCATTGATAAGGTGTATTCCGCCTTCAAACATGCGGTCGAAGCCCTCGATTTTCTTCTCTGCCTTCCGCAAGTCTTTCTCGTTACGTATGAGCCCGACATATTGGTCCATTACTTCCTTGATCTGAAACAAAAGGTTTGGACCAACGCGCGCCGCACCTTCAACACGCGCTGGTTTTCTTGACTTGATTTGCGACAATTTCTGCACTCGCGCAGCCGCGCGGTTCGCAAAAACCAATGCTTCGAGTAAGGAATTCGAAGCCAAGCGGTTAGCACCATGGACCCCGGTGCAACTACACTCACCAAGGGCAAAGAGCCTGGGGATGGAGGATTCGGCCCATTCATTGACCAGGATACCTCCGCAGAGGTAGTGCGCTGCTGGCACAACCGGTATCGGCTGGCGGGTCATGTCGATACCCCAGCTCAGGCACGTCTCGTATATGGTCGGGAAGCGATTTTTCACGAAATCAGCTTGCAGGTGTGAGACATCAAGCAGCACGTATTTCGACCCGGCAGCGCGCATTTCTGCGAGGCATGCTCGGGCAACGATATCCCGCGGCGCAAGGTTACCAGCATCGCTGTACTTTTCCATGAATGGAGTGCCATCCTTGGTCTTGAGAACACCCCCCTCGCCGCGCACCGCTTCAGAAATCAGGAATGAACGGCCGTCGATCTTTATATTGTAGACTGCGGTGGGATGGAACTGCACGAATTCCATATTCGCAATCTCTGCACCGCTTCTGTAGGCCATGGCGATGCCATCGCCCGTTGCGATGGGGGGATTCGTAGTATGTTGGTATACCTGGCCAATGCCTCCAGTCGCCAGCGCTGTTGCACTGGCGCGTATGAGGTCGATTTGACGTGTGTTGGCATCAAGATAGTAGATGCCGGCGCATGCATTATCCTGCAGGAATAGCTCAAGCGCGATTTCATTCTCACTTATGGTCACTCCGGTCTTCTTGGCTTCCTCGAGCAGCACCCGCTCAATTTCTTGTCCTGTATAATCCTTGGCATGGACGATGCGGCGCCGGGAATGGCCGCCTTCTTGCGCGAGATCGAATTTGCCATTAGAGTTCATGGAAAACCGGCAGCCAATGTTGTATAGTTCCTGGACCAGTTCGGGGCCCTCGTGGACC
Source organism: Caldifarciminota bacterium (assembly GCA_050124875.1). Taxonomy (GTDB): domain Bacteria; phylum Hydrothermota; class Tepidihabitantia; order SM23-42; family SM23-42; genus SM23-42. The sequence continues at coordinate 13,909 of JASFEK010000024.1, forward strand.
ATTAATGCCACTACATCCTCATGGCAAAGACCTTCGCCGGCCTCGAGTGTGTCCCGGATGTGGTCTTCCACCGAGTCATTCGTACCGAATACAGCGGCAATGCCACCTTGGGCATAGTTGGTATTGGAATCAGCTTTTCTCTTCTTGGTAAGAACCAGCACATTGCCATATTGTGCTGCCTTGGTAGCAAATGTCAATCCGGCAATGCCCGAACCTACGACCAGAAAATCAACCTGCTTAGGCATCATGCAAGTTTACACAATCGTGAAAAAAAGTCAATATTCCATTTGAATTATTGACTCAATTGTGGTCGTCCGTATAATTAGTACGTGAAGCAGAAGCAGGTAGCACGGGAAATAACGCGTCTCAGAAAAGAGATTGAATACCACAATTATCGCTACTATGTACTGAACCAGCCTGAGATCTCAGACTATGAATACGATCAATTATACAAGAAATTAGAGGCGTTGGAGCGCGAGTTCCCCGACCTCATTACTCCTGATTCGCCCACCCAGCGCGTGGGCGGTACACCATTGAAAGAATTTACCAGTGTCACGCACCGGTTCAAGATGTTAAGCCTTGATAATACCTATTCCGAAGATGAGGTCAGGGATTTTGATCGCCGGATCAAGAAATCGATCAGCGGTCCAGCACGCTACGAGACGACCCTGAAGATCGACGGCGTAGCCGTAACCTTGAATTACCGAAAAGGTCAGTTCGTGCAGGGCGCGACACGCGGTGATGGCGTGCGCGGCGACGATATTACGCAGAACCTGAAGACGATCAAGGCAATTCCTCTCCGGATGTTGAATCCGCCAAAGGATCTAGCAAACATCGAGGTTAGGGGAGAGGTCTATATGCCGAAGAAATCTTTCCAGAAAATGAACCAGGAACGAATGAAACTAGGTGACCCTGTATTCGCTAACCCACGCAACGCAACAGCCGGTACGCTCAAGCTACTCGATGCACGGGTAGTTGCCCAGAGGGGCCTTGACATCTTTATTCATACGGTTCCCAAGATGCCCGGTCCTGGGTACAGATCACACTTTCAGACACTACAGGCGCTCGGTGAATCAGGGTTCAGGATAGTACCACATGTGAAACTCTGTGATGGTATTGACGAGGTCTTCGAATACATAAATAGATGGCGTGATCAGAGAGAATCGCTTCACTATGAGGTGGATGGATTGGTGATCAAGGTTGATGATTTTGATATGCGCGATCGTCTCGGTTACACGACCAAGAGCCCGCGTTGGGCAATCGCGTACAAGTATCCGGCACGCCAGGCGACGACATTGCTCGAGGATATACAATTACAGGTCGGACGTACTGGACGCGTGACCCCGGTGGCGCTGCTGCAACCAGTGTTCCTTTCCGGTACAACTGTATCACGGGCCACACTGCATAACGAGGACGAGATACGCAAGAAGGACATACGCATCGGAGACCATGTCTTGATCGAGAAGGGCGGCGAGGTCATACCAAAGGTCGTCGGTGTGGTGAAAAGAAAGCGCACGCGCAGAACGCGGATCTTTCATTTTCCCACAAAGTGCCCGGTCTGTCACCAACCCATATTCCGACTACCCGAAGAGGCTGATTGGCGTTGCGTGAATTCGTCATGTCCTGCCCAGATCAAGGGTGCGATCCTGCATTTCGCGTCCCGATTAGCCATGGATATTGAAGGTCTGGGTTATGTCCTGGTCGACAAGCTCGTCGATACGGGCCGGGTCAAGGGCTTTGATGAGCTTTATCGGTTAAAGGTGAAGGAACTCTCGGAAATGGAGCGTTTGGGCGAAAAGTCTGCTCAAAACCTTATTTCCAGCATCGAGAGGAGCAAGAGAAGAAAATTCGTCAA
>JASFEK010000025.1:0-15388 GCA_050124875.1 Caldifarciminota bacterium
GGGTAAAGAGATCATCGTCCTCGGTACAGCGTCGGTGGAAGCGGTTGGCGAGGAAGGATCACGCTGCAAGGTAATGGTGTCCTATGATATGATCGAGGAAGGTGACTTCGTGACTCCGTACGAGCCGGTCTTGGCACCGGAGAAGGTGGAATTGATACCGGCGACACAAGAACTGGAAGGCTATGTAGTCGAGGTCAAGTCCGAGCGGAGGTTGACACCGCCCCACGTGTTTGCCTACGTCGATCATGGCGAGCAGTCTGGTATTGCCGTGGGTGATATTTTCGATGTGTATCAGGAACGGAAAGTAGGCGGTAAGATTATGCCGGATTTCAAGATCGGCAGCATTCAGATCGTTAGCGTTTTCAACGCGGCTTCGATTGGCTTGATCCTTGCGGACCGCGAGCCAATAACTATAAAACGAGGAGAGAGATGTCGACTCGCTTCGGAGGCTAGGTGAAAGAGAAGGATGCATTAAGCCAGGTATACCTGTTCCGTGAACTGGCACCCAATGAGATGGAGAGAGTGCTATCTATCTCCAAGGAGAAGAAAGTAAAGAAGAACGAGATAGTATTCAAGGAAGGTGACATCGGCGATGCATTCTATCTCATTGTCACGGGAAGCGTTCGGATATCGACCCTGGTGCCGGGGGTCGGTGAGGAGGCATTGACGATACTTGGCGAGGGAGAGTATTTTGGTGAAATGGCGCTGATTGACGACGCGCCGCGTTCTGCTTCAGCGATTGCTAACGATGATGGTATGCTATTGCACATCGGCAAGGACGATTTCCGAAAGCTTCTTGAACAGCAGACCGACATCGCCTACAAATTACTCTGGATCTTCACGAAGACTCTCTCGGCACGCCTGAGAAAGACCGACGAGCAGCTGAAGAGCATATTCTCGATTGCCAAGACTTTCTGATTCTTTGAAGACTTAATTCTAGCAGGAGGAGTGATGGGCGAGATACTTTTGATTGTCTTTGGTCTGGCCTTGATCATCGAACGGGTGACAGACAAGATACTACACCTGGTGCCGGCTCGTCCGAAAAAGATCTACGCGTGGATGGTCAGCACAGCACTGGGATTGGTTATATGCTTTGTTTTCCGTTTTGGCATCATGCGGGAATTGGGTATGGTCAGTGGTCTGGCAATAGCCGCGTGGCTTGATTATCTGATTACCGGAATTCTCTTGGCTTCGGGTAGTGAGCCGGTTCATTCAATAGTCGCGGCACTGGACATGAAGAAGGAAGAGATACAGAAGAGGGTGAAGGGTGCTTGATATATTCAATGTAAAAGATCCCCAGAAGGCATTGCAGCGGGCGCAGGAACTCATCAGAGAAGGGAAGAAGGAAGCGGCGATCAAGATCCTGGAGGAGAACCTGACCGAAGATAGCGAATCCTTTGATCTATTCCAGGAGCTGTCCCGGCTCTATTATGAGGTCGATGAACGAGGCCGTGCGGTTGACCTTCTACGCCGTTTGCACCGCATCGCACCCTCCCGGGTCGATGAGGTAGTAGCACAGGTTTCCGAACTCTACTATCGTCATACCTCGATCGATGCCGGGGAATTCCTTATTCAACTGTATACCGCACATCAGAAGTATGATGAGGTTAGCAAAGTGCTGTTGGCGCTGAAGGAGCATGAAATCAATCTTCTCGTTAAGAGATATGAGAAGATGAAGCAGTCTGTCGAAAGCAAGAATGTCATGCTCAAAAAGGATTTAGACAATATCATCATCCTTGCTTCTCTGAAATTCTATCTGGGTGCGGGCGAAGATGCCGTGGCAACTATCGAGCCGATGATGGAGCATGAAGCGTTCAAGAAACCGCTGTTTGACTGGGCGCGCATAATCGGCCGGGAGCGTTACGGTGATCACCACGCGGCGATCTTGTTGCTCAGGGTGCAGCTGGCAAACAGCGCATGGGAAGATGCCCTTACCCAAACGCAGCGCATTTTCGAGAAGTTTCCAGAGGTCTCAGATACGCTGATCGATATCTTATCCGCCGTGAAACCGACACCAGAGCTTCAACCCGCCTATACTCAGATGCTGACTGATCTTTACATCACCCAGGGCGATCTAGATACTTCAATCGAGCAATTACGGCAGATGCTGGAAAAGGATACAAAGAGCATCGATGCCGTAATCAAGGATCTGAGGAAGCTGGAAGTGGTTAATCCTAAGAATCTGAAGATCCTTTATACCCTGGCTGATGCTTATTTGCGGGCCAAGCGTATTCCGTTGGCGATAAGCGAGCTGGACAAGATATTCGACATCGATAGTGAACAGTATGATGAAGTGCTGAAACGCTACAAACAAGCCTTTCAGCATAAGCAAAATGATCCCTTCGTTATCCAGGGTCTTGTTAATTTGTACTTGAAGCATGACGAAATAGAAGCCGCAGTCGAAATAATCGAATCTGTGTACCGTTTGGATCCTGGTTTGTTGAACGAATACATACTGAACCTCAACACGATCCTGACCAAAGATTTCGATAACGCAAAGGCACTTTACTTGTTGGGGCAGTGCTATGCGCGCAAGGGCGATCCCGACAGCGCTTTGCTCATTTTCCAGAGGCTTATGGACAATCAGGAATATGAGTCGGTCAGTGAGGCAGCCAAGGAAATCAGCGAGGCGAATCCGGAAGATGTCGACTATGTCAACCTGCGTGCAAACAGCCTGGTAATGTTAGGGAAGATTGATGAAGCCCTACAGATCTTGAATGATTTTCTGAAGGTTGAACCCGGAAAATTAGTGCATCTCTTTCCGTCTTTTGATCTTATCTTGAGTAAGCAATCAGAGCTTTTTGCCAAGATCGAGCCGATCTACAAGAGGTATAAGAAAGAGGACCCGTACGTGGCGCAACTCGCGTTGGCGAGGGCTTATGCTTATGGCGGTGCCTACAGAAAATCGGTGAGCAGTTTTGAACAGTGTTTTAAGATAGAAGAAAAAAAGGAAGTCACCAAGCGAGCACTCATTGAGGTGATCAAAGAGAGACCGGATGCTGTTCCTCTGCTCTTGACCGCAGCACGTGCATTCATCAGCGAGGGGGAGGTGGAGATAGCAACTCAATTCTTCAAGACTGCACAAATGGTTGATCCCCAAGCATTCTTTGAGGTCATAAATGAATTCTACGATGCTATCAAGGCTTTTCCCAAGGACCGTGAGGCAAGGACGCTGCTCGTGGAGACATTCTTCAACCGTGGGCTGTGGGATAGGGCGATTGAAGAAGCGCGTCGTGCGATCGAGGTTTTTGACAAAGACGCACAGTATTTCAATCTTAAACTGGGGCAGTCGCTGGTAGAAACCGGCAAATTGAGCGATGCGGTGAGACCGCTTATGATATCGTTGGAGGGTGATGAAGATTATTCTGCTGAGGTGATCGAGTGTCTGGATAAGATACTCAAGACAGATAAAAGCAACGTGCCCGCTCACTTTGCCCGGGGCCGGGCTTTGAGCAAGGCGCGGCGCGTTGAGGAAGCAGTGGATGAGTATCTGTTGACTGCTAAAATTCTACCATCACGCGCTAAACATGTTCTGGGTGAACTGCGATCGCTATCGAAGAAGGTCGTTGCCCATCCAAAGGTATTGTTTGCCCTGGGCATCATTGAACTGAGTCTGAAACAGCATGATGCTGCCATAGGCGATCTAATGAAAGCGGTCGAGCAAGATGCGTCTTTGGTGCGGAAGGTCATACCGCTCTTTGAGCGCCTTAGAGATAAAACAGCTGGTCCGCTCCTAAGTTTTTCCTTGGGTAAAGTATATTACCTTGCTGATCTCAGGAGTTCAGCAATTGATCTCCTTGTGGAATCCCAGTCGCAGGATAAAGAATTCCGAGAACCGGTCATTGCCGAAATGAAGAAGATATGCTCTGATCATCCTTTGGATATAGCATCACGCAAGGGTTTGGCCGACATATATTTCCGTTATCACAACTGGGAAGATACCCTGATGCTGCTCGAAGAGATATACAATCTGGACAAGAAAGAGAGCGATTACGTCAAGAACTATATTGGCCGGATCTTGCAGGCTGAACATCACAATATTCCGTCATACTATTTCCTGGCCCGCATTTTTGCCGATGCGGGAGATCAGGAGAAGGCAGTTAATGTATACAAGAAACTGGTGGAACTTACACCTACCGAGACTGCTAACGTCGTTAGTGTGTTGAAAGCCTATGACGAAAAGATACCGGCAATGTTGCTGTATCTGGGGGATCTGTATACGGATAGTGGCTACTTAGCAGAATCAATTGATGTTTATGAAGAACTTTTTTCCAAAGATCCTACCTGCGCTGATGCAATTGACGGGCGAGTGACAAATGTCTTGAAGAAGAATACTGATTTGGGGGAAGCTTATCTGCTACGGAGCAGGATTCACGCTTCCCAGGACGACTATGGAGTTGCCATAGAGTCTATCAGCCAGGCGCGGCAGTTGATGCCGGAACGCGAAGATGTTATCCTGAAACACGGACAGCTATTGCATGAATCAGGTGAGACCGAAAAAGCTATTCAGCTGTTCTCTGATCTGCTGGGAAAGAGCAAGGACCGGAAGAGCATTTATCGGATGATCAAGAAGGCGAGGGATGACTATTATGACGAAAGAATAGAGATGCTTCGGGGTGATGATGGTGGTACCCGGCTAAAGAGAGCGCAGTTGTACTTGATGATGGGTAAGGCAAAAGAAGCTGAGCGGGAAATGAAATTTGAACCTGATGATACAGCAATTGCACTGCAACAGACATTATTGAGAGTGCAATTGTGTTTGAAGAAGAAACGGCCAATTGATGCTTTAGAGATTGTGAAGACGCTGCCCGTCAGCAAAGAGACGGCTGAAACCTACGCCGACGTGTATGAGGCGATGGGTTCTTTTGGCGCCGCGGCCCTGGCCTTGAGGCAAGCAGGGGTTGAAGGTGCGGAACAGCGTATTAGTAGTTTTGAGAGACTTGCGCAAGCCAAGAGGTCGACCAAGGGCAAGTATTTTGTCGAAGGGAGGACTTGATGAAATGCCCCTTTCTGATGAAGAGAAAAGACGTATACGATGAGGATGGTAAGAAGGTTGATGAGGAGATCGAACTGCTCGCGTGTCTGAAAAACGAGTGTATGGTTTACGATAGCGCAACAAAATTGTGTTCACTGCTTTCCTCGAACATGAAGACGGGTGTCTTGATCGACGATTACAAGAAAGGTGTTAAGGAAATTAAAGAGGAAATATATCAACGCGCCGAGGCCTTGGTTGAAGGTTTCACACAACCAATGGAGAAGCTGCAGGAAGGGCTGCTGAGTCGTCTTGATGTGCAGAAAAAGCAAATTGAGGTGATGATACTTGGTTTCGACAAAATACAGGAGACGTTTAGTACCCGGCTTGAAGACTTGAAGATGGGTCTGCAGGACGTCAGTACCGGCATTGCTAATGCACTGGCTGCGTTGGGTACGGCGAACGAGAAACAAGGCGGGGATCTGAAAGCGACGATGCTTGCGCTGCAGGAGAAGTTGACCGATATCAACAATACTAATATGCGGCTGGCAGATGATCTGCTTACCGGTGTCGGGAATCTGGGTGAGCGGCTCAAGGGAGAGTTCGATATGGCGAGGTCACAGAATACCGAAGCACTCAAGGAGATTGCGGCGAAATTCGACGAACTCAGCACAAGGGCTGCTGAACGTGCGGAGACCGATGGTGTAAGAAGCCAGGCGTTGATTGATAAGATAAGCAGCATTGATGATGTAATGAAGAATGTGGTAAACGAGTTGCGCTTTGAGGCTTCGACCACGGCCGACCGATTCAAAGATGAGCTCAGCAAATACATTGAAGGAGTGAAGAGCGAAGTAGTGAATCTCAAGACGGGCCAGGTTGTAGCTCTGAACGGCTTGCAGAGTGAGCTTGTACAGGTAAGGGAACTGTTCACCAAATCGTCAGACAGCATGGATTCGATGCGGGAAATGATGACCAGTCTCAATAGCAACTATCTGGAATCGCTTGGGAAGATCGCCGGGTTGACCGAGGGTATGCGCAAAGGCGTAGAGGAAATCGGAGAATCGATGACCAGGGTTATGCGTGACATGACGACGGAAACCCATAATCAAATGGGTGCCGTTGCCAACCAGTACGAAAAGACATTCGGTGATGTTGCTAAGCTCACGGAGCGATTTGAAGATGTTAAGAACCGGCTCGGCGAAATGACCACGCAGATGACTCAGGATTTCAAAGAGTCTCTCGACCGCCAGTCGCAACTCGCCGAGCACACAAAGGGTATACTCGAAAGCATAAGGACATTCCTGCAGCAAGAGGAGAAGCGGTTCGAGAAAGAGGAAGAGCTTAGTAGGAAGAAGACCGCATTGGATCATTTCGACCGCGCGACGCTGTATTACTACCGTGCGAATTTTGAGCTTGCTCTCAATGAAATTGAGAAAGCGATAGAGATTGACAAGACTGCTGAGTACCTCAATCTAAGCGGTTTGATACTTGCCGAGCTGGGTCGCTATGATGATTCGAAGAAGGCTTACTTGGGTGCCCTTGAATTAGAGCCTGAGTACTCAGAGCTTCACAATAATCTGGGACTATTGTTTCTCAAGATGAAGAAATTGGATGAGGCGGTGCTCTCTTTTCAAGAGTCGGTGAAGAAGAACGTGAACAATGCATTGGCCTATGTGAATCTTGGTAAGGCCTTGATCGAACTCGAAAAATACGATGAGGCGCTAACTGCCTATAACAAAGCACTGGAGATTGATCCCGGGAATCATGAGGCGAGAGAGGCGATCCGTTTGTATAAAGAGGGTAGGATAGAGACTTAGGATCATTGGGTATAATAATGGATATTATCGAGAAGTTGAAAAAAGAGAAGAAGATCAGATCCGTATTCGATGTCATACTCACCGAGAAAAATGCGCCGGAGCAACCGGCCGATAGACCTGACGATATTGAGGTCAGGGAAATACACTCTACTCAACGTGTCGACGACGATACTGAGCCGGCTGACCCCGCACCAGATAGCACAAGGCCGGTTCGGGAATTCCGGACCGAGGGTATGCACGAGTTCGATATTGATAGTCTCGGTGCGTCGAACGACGGTGCGATCCGAATCGAATACAAGACCAAGGTGTGCAAACTCATCGATCTCGGTGCGCTCGATGAGGCTATTGAACTCCTGAAGGATCTGAGATCGAAACTATCGGGGAAAAATGATCCTGCTTAAGTAGCAGGTCGATTACCGACTCATCTTATTGATCTTCTGCGGGTCATTTATCTCTTGTAGGAACTCTTGTGCTTCCCTTAAATCGGGCTGGAGAGTAAGAGCTTGGCCAATGGCCGTTACGGCTTCATGGGTCTGGCCGGCGTTGTAAAGAGCTACCCCAAGATAAAAATGACCCCTAGGATCATCCGGTTCGAGTAGAACCGCTCGTTTGTATAGGGCGACGGCCTCTTGCCATCTCTGGCGCCGACTTAGTTCTACACCATAACGCCAGTAGATCTCCTTGAGGAAGAAAACAGCATAACGGTCCTGTGGATCGTTCGCATATACATGCTCGAAGCGTACCCGTGCCGTGCCGTGATCGCCCTGGGCAATAGCCGCGAATCCCTGATCACGGATCGCCCACGTCTTCTTCCGGACCATCCAGGTGGAATTCAGTGCCTCCCTGGTTGATTGGGAGATACCCGTTATGATATTGATTGGCGATTCCCTTTTTGCCGCGAGCCCCAGGATCTCGTTCCATGGGAAGATGTGCTGATGCCGGGGGATTGAATACTCAATATGGGGGCGATCGTCGAGCACCAGTGCTACGTTGCTTGTGTATTGATGTAATCCTTGAGGACCCAGCAGATAGCCGGAGAGTAGCGTCCAGAAATTATCCAGGTACACCTTCTTGAGTGTTTGCTTGATCGTCGGGTTGCTCATGTGCTTCATCATCCAGGACCAATTAATGGTCAGTGAATCACGCGCGCAGAGCAGTATGCCTTCGCTGCCGACGATCCATAGGCTGCTTTGAGGGAAGACAGTAAGCGCAGTCGCGAGCAGGGAACGCGCGTCTTGACCGGACATGCTGTACAGTGGAATCCATTGACAGAGTACACCATTCGTATTCAATCTCTTTCTTGCTTCCTCATAGAACTCAAGGCTGTAAAGAGACGATACACCTTTCAATCCAGGATGCATGGGCTCGAGCGTGATGATGTCGTACGTATCACGTGTCGTGAGCAGATAGCTACGGCCATCATCAATGATGATATTCACATTCTTCCGCTCGAGAACGTTACCATTCCATTCCGTGAAGTATGATGCAGCATCGAGTACTGCGGCACTTATTTCTACACAGTCCACCCGGTCCAGTTCGTAGAGTCCAAGTGCACCGAATGTTCCTCCGCTTCCGAAACATATGACCAACGCATTCTTTGCGCCGGAACAGGCCCAGAGCGGCAAATGCCCCATGAGTTGATTCTTGCGCTGACCGGGTAGATAGGTCGATGTTGCCTGTTGCTGGTTTATGAGTAGTCGGCGAATACTCCGATCGCCCTTGTCCTGCGTTACCATGACCGTTCCATCGGCACCTTCATGGTAGAAAAGCAGTTCAGCTTTTTCATAGCTCGGTATTTGCCGAAAGCCAAAATGGGGACGTATCGGGAAGAAAATGAGGATACCCAGGATGACCGCGCTGGCGATGGTCGCCCCGGTAATTCTCTGACGCCGCCTCAGCGGACCAAACAAGAATGCCATGACCGCGAGCATAGATGAGAGACCCATGAGAACAAGCAGTGCCCATTGTATGCCAACCAGGGGTATGAGTATGAACCCTGCGGCCAGGCTACCGGCAATGGCGCCGGCCGTGTTGACCGCGGTGATTCTCCCGACCTGGCGCGCAAGTTGCCGGATGCTCCCTGCATAAAGCGAAACCATGAGCGGAAAAACGTAGCCGAAGATCAATGTTGCCGGCAGGATCAATACAATCGCTTGAAGGGTAATGTTGCCAAGCGTGCTCACCCAGTACGCGGGATTCGTGACCGCCGGCCTCGGTAGGGAAGTGTTGAGCCAGACGAGTATCGAAAAGCCGAGCGCGACCATGACGGTCGCGGCGATCTCAAGCACACCTAGTTCAAACCATTTCCTAGCGTCTCGGTTCTCATGTCTTGTTCGGTGAAACCTTCGAGCTGCGATCATACTACCGCCGCCGATTCCCAGTAGGTACACACCCAGCATTATGGCGAATGCGTAGGTATCTGTGACCACTGAGAAGGCAAGGGTGCGAAACCAGACCACTTCATAACCGAGGGCGGCAAAGCCGGAGATGGCGGCCATTGATATGAGCACCATCCGCAGCCTGTGCTCCCGGGGCCGGGCCGCACCGATGGATGCTTTAGTGCCCGGCTGCCGCCGGGTAATACCTTCTTGGTGTTGCTTCGGCGAAAGTAGAATGGCGCCGCCGCCGATGAGGAAGTTGACCGCCATGGCCGCGACGATCGTTTTCAGATAGCCTAAATGCTCGAGCAGAAAGAAGCCGCAGAGTATAGTGCCGGTAGTGGCACCGATTGTGTTGATGCCGTAGAGCGTGCTAATACTACGAAAGCGTTTTGCGGCGTTCCTTGTTAGACCTCGGGATAACGCAGGTAACGTTGCGCCCATGAGTATGGTCGCGGGCAGCAGGATGAGTATGCTCATGATCGCCTGCAGCAATGTATGGACGCTGACCGGTAATTGCACGGTGGAGGTCAAGCTTGCATAGAAGCTGCGGACAACAGGGATGATAACCACGGCGACTATCGCCCACAACCCAGTGCCGATTTCGAGTATGCCATAAAGACGCAGGGGTGAGTATTGGTCGGCGCGCGGGCCGATGAGTGCGGCACCGATGGCCAGACCACCAAAGAACACGGCGACCACTACAGATACTGCGCTGAGAGTACTGCCAAAGATCAACTGCAGTTGGCGGACGAATGCGGTTTCGTATACGAGGGCGGTCAGTCCGGACAGGAAGAAGAACAGATAGTACCACGTACTCTGTTTGCTTCTGGGTGGTATTGAAGAAGGTTGCTCTTCCATAGTACACGAACGTGTCTGCACTGACCAGCATGGCGTGCAGACACGTCCGATTTCTTATTACTTCTTTCTGGTCTCTTTCTTCTTCTTGGTCACCTTTTTCCCTTTCGGGTAGAGCAGGGTCGCTTGAGCTGCTGCCAGACGGGCAATAGGTACACGAAATGGCGAACAGGAAACATAATTCATGCCGACGCGATGGCAGAAGTGTATGGAACGCGGATCACCGCCATGCTCGCCGCAGATTCCGATCTCCAATCGGGGATTGGCCTTACGTCCCCGCTCGATGCCGATCTTTATGAGTTCACCGATGCCAGACTGATCGACGCTTTGAAAGGGGTCTTCTGGTAGAATGCCTTTCTTTATGTAGTCGGGCAGGAAACCGCCGATGTCATCCCGGGAGAATCCAAAACCCATTTGGGTCAAGTCATTGGTTCCATAGGAGAAAAATTCAACCGTTGGAGCGATCTTATTAGCAACGATGCATGCTCGCGGGATCTCGATCATGGTACCGTACATGTGCTTTATCTTCTTCAGTTTGTACTTCGCGAGTACTTCTTTGTAGATGCGATCGACGATCTCTTTCTGTCCTTTCAATTCATTTGCTTCGGCAACAACCGGAACCATGATCTCTGGATAAGGATCCCTGCCTTCCTTGATCAGCTCGGCGGCCGCTTCGAAGATCGCGCGTACCTGCATGGAAGTGATTTCCGGATACGTCACGCCAAGCCGTACTCCCCGGTGACCCATCATCGGGTTTGATTCATGCAGATTGTCGGCACGCTGGCTTAGTTCTTGTCCCGAGATGTCCAGGTCTCGGGCGAGTTTTTCGAGCTGGGCCTTTTCGCGCGGGACGAATTCGTGTAAGGGTGGATCGAGTAAGCGCATGACTACTGGTAACCCGTTCATAGCGGCGAGTACCCCTTTGATGTCTTTCTTGACATATGGGTATAGTTCTTCCAGAGCCTTGCTACGTTCTTCTGGTGTCTTGGAGACGATCATCTTGCGCAGCCTGAATAGCGGTTTCTCAGTGCCCTTGCCATAGAACATGTGCTCGGTTCGCATCAATCCGATACCCTGGGCGCCGAAATTCCGGGCGCGCTTTGCATCTTCGGGTGTGTCCGCATTAGCGCGCACACCCAGTTTGCGTACCGAGTCACAGACGCGGAGGAATTTATGCAGCAAGACATTCTCTTCGGTCGATTCCATCATCGGAAGCTCGCCCTCATAGATATTGCCTCGCGTGCCGTTCAGCGTTATGTGATCACCCTCACGGAAAGTCTTCCCGGATACTTCCATTTCCTTTTTTTCGTAATTGATATGAAGGGCACCACAGCCGACGATGCAGCATTTGCCCCAGCCGCGGGCGACCAGTGCAGCGTGTGAGGTCATACCGCCGCGCGCCGTCAAGATGGCTCGAGCGGCCCGCATGCCTTCAACGTCCTCGGGATTTGTTTCTTCGCGCACGAGAATTACTTGCTTGCCCGCTTTAAACCACTCGACCGCATCATTCGATGAGAAGACGATTTGCCCGGTGGCGCCACCCGGCCCGGCAGGTAATCCCTTGGCAATGGGTTTGGCTGCCATTTCGGCTTTGGGGTCAACCATGGGATGTAGCAGTTCGTCGAGTTGTTGGGGCGTGACACGCATCACTGCCGTTTCCTTCTTTATCAGCTTCTGCTTCATCATATCCATGGCCATTTTCACTGCAGCCGGTCCGTTTCTCTTACCGACCCTGGTCTGGAGCATGTACAGTGTCCCGTTCTCAATGGTGAATTCGATGTCCTGCATGTCCTTGTAGTGCCTTTCAAGACGCTTCTGATAAGCATTCAATCGCTTATAGATTGCGGGCATGGACTTTTCCAGGGTTACCATGTCCTTATTGTGTTCTGATTTCGAGTATTCATTAATGGGCGCCGGCGTGCGTATTCCGGCAACAACATCTTCACCCTGAGCATTGACCAGGTATTCACCGTAGAATTTGTTTTCGCCATTGCCAGGGTTCCGTGTGAAGCCGACACCAGTGGCCGAGTCCTTTCCCATGTTACCAAACACCATTGCTTGTACGTTGACCGCCGTGCCCCATTCATCAGGAATGCTTTCGATACGCCGGTAGCTTACTGCCCGTTTGCCATTCCAGGACGCAAATACTGCTCCGATGCCACCCCAGAGTTGTGCATAAGGGTCGTCCGGGAAATCTTCTTTCAGCACCTTCTTGATCCGCTGCTTGAACCGAACGCAGAGTTCTTTGAGGTCTCCGGTTTTTAGATCAAGATCACTGAGGTAACCTTTCTCCCTTTTCATTTCATCCATTATGTTCTCGAGCTGCTTGCGAATCGCCGATTCCTCATCCTTGATTACGACACCCCTGGCTTTTTCCATGACGACATCTGAATACATCATGATGAGCCTGCGGTAGGCGTCGTAGACGAAACGCTCATCACCGCTCTGTTTTATCAAACCTGGGATTGTCTTAGCGGTGAGCCCGATATTGAGGACGGTTTCCATCATTCCCGGCATGGATTGTCGTGCACCCGAGCGTACCGATACGAGGAGCGGGTTCCGGGAATCACCGAATTTTCTCTTGAGCAGCGCCTCGACCCTGCGCAAGGATTTCTTCACGTCGTCCTTGAGTTTCTTGGGTAGGGTCTTACCCCGTTGTTGGTAGAGATTGCATACTTCGGTCGTGATCGTGAACCCGGGGGGAACCGGTATTCCCAGGTTGGTCATTTCGGCCAGATTAGCACCCTTACCGCCAAGTAAGTTCTTCATCTTTGCGTTTCCTTGTGCTTTCTTGCCGCCAAAATCATAGACGAATTTTTGTTTCATTTTTGCTCCTTTCGCTCGCACGTTTTAGACAGGGTGCTGTCTATATTGCTACTTAATTTTGAGATGCTTCCTCAGAACCGCCTGGAGTCCGGGACCGAACCTCTCTTCAAGTTCATAATCGATCTTTGCGGCCGGTTTGTTCAGTTTCGTGAATTTTCTCAAGTCTACGGGTGTGGCCATCACGATCGAGTCGGCAGGTGTGTTGTTGATACTTGCTTCGAGCTCACGTATCTGTTTCTTACCATAGCCGAGGGCCGGTATCAGGTTTCCGATTTGCGGGTACTTAGTATATGCTTTTTTTATCGAACCAACCGCATGTGGTTTGGGATCTACGATCTTCTTCGCGTGGTACTTCTTTGCCGCCACAATGCCGGCACCGAAAGACATGCCACCGTGGGTCAAGGTAGGGCCATCTTCGATGACCACGACGCGTTTGTTCTTGATGAGTTCGGGTTTGTCCGCCGTAGTAGGTGACGCCGCTTCCATTATGATCGCTTTTGAGTTTAATCGGCGGATATTTTCCTTGAGCTTGTCGATACTCGAACGTGGGGCCGTATCAACCTTGTTTATCAATACTACATCAGCCATTCTGACGTTCGTTTCGCCTGGATGGTATGTACTCTCGTCACCGACACGAAAAGGATCGACCACCACGATATGTAGATTCGACTCATAGAAGGACAAATCATTGTTGCCACCATCCCAGACGATGATATCGGATATCTTCTCGGCTTGCTTCAGTATCTTCCCGTAATCAACCCCGGCAAAGACCGTGTTACCCTGCACTATGTGCGGTTCGTATTCTTCTCTCTCTTCTATTGTGCACTTGTGTTTATCGAGGTCCTCCAGCGTAGAAAACTTCTGAACGATTTGCTCTTTGAGATCACCGTAGGGCATTGGGTGACGGATCACAGAGGTCTTGAGTCCATGCGCGTGTAAAATCTCGCAGACGCGGCGCGTGGTTTGGCTCTTGCCCGATCCGGTTCGCGCCGCACATATTGACACCACCTTGCGCTTTGACTTCAGCATGGATGACTTAGGTCCCAGCAGCCAGAAATCGGCGCCCGCAGCCATGACCTCGGATGCCTTGTTCATGACGTACTGGTGTGAGATATCAGAATAAGAGAATACGACAATGTCCACCTTGTGCTTCTTGATCAACTGGGATATCTGCTTTTCCGGCATGATCCTTATGCCTCGGGGGTATCTTTTTCCGGCTAGCTCCTTGGGATAGAGCCGGTCCGCGATATTGGGTATCTGTGTCGCGGTGAAGCAAATTACCTTGAAATCCTTGTTATTTCTGAAGAACAGATTGAAATTGTGAAAATCTCGCCCTGCTGCACCCATAATAATAACACGCCGCATACTGAATCCTCCTTTCGACCAGTATTATACCCGAAAATGCCCGTTAAGTCAATATCAGGAGCGTTTTGCTGTGTTTTCATAACTGATCGATCCTTTTCTCTACAGATCAATGACCCCGAGATGCAATAAGGTTTTTTCCGGCATATTTATATGCTTGAGCAATGATGTTGGATATTGTGCCGGGATGTACCGAAAACTGATTGAAAATCGAGAGTTTTTGCGTTATTCTGTACGGCGAGAGCAGAAAAATCTCTTTTTTCCTTGACTTTTTTAGTAATATGTAGATAATAATTATCTATGAAGCGACAGCAAGCACTGGAATTGCTTTCGGAAAAGTTGAAGAACAGGAATCTGTATAAGCATTGCCTGGCAACCGAGGCATGCCTGAGAAAATTGGCGCAGAGGCTCGGTGAGGATGAGGAAATATGGGGGCTGGCAGGGTTGCTCCATGACATTGATTACGAAACCACGGACGCCGACCCTGCACGGCATGGTCTGGAAGGAGCTGCACTTCTCGAGGAGATTGGTCTGGATGAGCCCCTGGTGCATGCAGTCAAGGTCCACTCAGGACATCTTCCCGCGTCATCAAACCTGGATTGGGCATTGTTTGCCACGGACCCGTTGACCGGGCTCATCGTGGCCAGTGCCCTCATGCATCCGGATAAAAAACTGGCTGCTCTGGATGTGGATTTTGTGCTACGGCGGTTCAAGGAGAAGCGTTTCGCGGCTGGTGCCAATCGAGAGCAGATTGCTGAGGCAAAGCATCTGGGACTGGAATTGAACGAATTTGTAGAAATCTGTCTCAAAGGTATGCAGGAAATCGCCGGAGACCTTGGTTTATGAAGAAGATATACACCTTTGAGAACATAATCATGAATTTGAAGCAATTCTGGCAAAAGCAAGGCTGTCTGATATTCGAACCCTACAACTCCGAGGTTGGTGCCGGAACATTCAACCCGGCAACGTTCCTTAGAATCCTGGGACCACAGCCGTGGAATGTGTGTTACCTGGAAATCTCAAAGAGACCACGGGATGGTAGATACGCACAGAACCCTCTGCGTTTTCAGCAATTCTATCAGTGCCAGGTTATCATGAAACCCAGTCCGGCCGATATCCAGCAGGTCTATCTTCAGTCCATGGAATTCCTGGGGATCAAGCTAAGGGAACATGAG
>JASFEK010000026.1:0-15100 GCA_050124875.1 Caldifarciminota bacterium
TTGAAGGCAGGGTAATCATCGCTGATTATGATGCCTTCCTCCTTTTCAATGTCTACTTCCCTAACGGTAAGCTATCAAAAGACCGTTTGCAGTACAAGATGGCATTCTACAATGAATTCCTGAGTCATGTCGATAAACTCCGGCGCAAGGGCAAGAAGATCATTGTTTGCGGTGATGTGAATACTGCCCATCAGGAGATCGATCTTGCCCGGCCCAAGGAGAATGCAAAGACATCCGGGTTTCTGCCTGAGGAGCGTGCGTGGATCGACAAATTCCTGGCCCATGGTTTCGTTGATACCTTCCGTGTATTCAATAAAGAGCCTGGTCAATATACCTGGTGGGATTTCAAGACCCGGGCTCGTCAGCGGAATGTGGGCTGGCGCATCGATTATTTTTTCATAACTGAGAACCTGCGCAATAGTCTGAAGGCCGCGTTCATTCTCAAAGAGGTTATGGGTTCAGATCATTGCCCGGTCGGTATCCGCATTACGGTGTAGTACATGTTAGTTTCTACTATGCATTCCTCGTCCCCTATGCAATCGCGTTCAGCGATTTATCGATCGCTCATATACGGGCATTGCCCAAAGGACGGATTGTTGTCATTAATTGGCCCGGCATGATATCCGGGCATGCCAGGTCTTAAGAGGAGTAGCTAGATGAGGACATTCTTAGCAGTTGAAGTACCCAAAGATATCAGGAGGGTCGTGTATGATTTTGGCCAGATCGAGGCGAAGCGCGAGTTGCCGGTTAAGTGGGTGGCTTTTGAGAATCTACACATTACCCTGAAATTCCTTGGCGAAGTCGATGAAAAACTACGTTGCGACATGATGCCCGTTATCAAGGACATATGCGGTAAGCACCGTCCCTTCCAGGTCGTTTTGCGGGGGCTGGGTTGTTTCCCTAATTCCAGAAACCCGCGCGTCTTATGGGTAGGCGTGGACCAAGGGGATGAGGAGTTGTGTAGCCTTGCTGCTGATCTCGAAGGATCAATGGTACGCCTGGGATTCAAGGAGGAAAAGCGTTTTCACCCCCACCTGACCATCGGCCGGGTCAAGAAGCCATGTAGCGTGGATCATATACTGGTAAAGGATGTTATCACTGATGCATTCGGGGTCGATTCAGTAGTGCTTTTTAAGTCGACCCTGAAACCGGACGGTCCGGTTTATGATGCCTTGGACCGATTCTGCTTGAAGTGATCGGGGCTTGGCAAAGTTTTTGAGGGCTGTTTCGATCAGACAGTTATAGATATTTGCATGCCGGATTACGACGGCATATATGTTTTCTTGATATTGAATATGCTGTGGAAGACGTTCGTGTATACATCCGGGTTTCTCTCCTTGATGTCATTCAGCTTTTCGCGTATCAATTCACGCCGGGATTCTTTGTAATACGGGCAAGAGTTCGCCTGACTCTTCAGATCAAAGGCTCGGGCAATGTCGAGGATGGTGGTTTTGTCTAGATAATAGAGCGGCCGCACAAAATTGAATCGGCCATGGGCGATTGGTTGTATAGGCAACAGCGTGCTCGTGCGTCCGGCATACAGCATGTTCAAGAGAAGTGTTTCGGCAACATCCTCTTGGTGATGGGCCAGGGCGATGTTGTTGATATTGAAGTCTTCGGCGTACTCCATGAGTTTCTGGCGCCGTGCCCGTGAACAGAAGAAGCACTTGTCATCACTGCGGCGCGTTCTTGTGTAGATGCCTGTTTTGACGACCGTCAAGGCAATGCCCCTTGCCGAGAGATATTCCTCAAGATCGGCTGATCGGTGTGCAGGAAATCCTTTGTCAATATGGCAGGCTTTTATCTCCCACATTTGTCGGTAAATGTCTTTGTATTTGTGGAGCAGGAAAAGAAGGACCAGACTGTCAATGCCACCGGAAATGCCGACCAGGATACTGGTATGTTTCTCCAGCAGCGAGTGATGCCTTATTGCATATCGGATCGAGGAAAGGCCAGATTTTACTGCTACCCGCGCAGTTGGATCTTGAGAGCGGTGACTATCTGAGCACAATTAATTGCCTTATAGCAACACCTTTGTTGGACTCCAGTCGGTAGAAATACACACCGTTCGGCACCAGATTACCTTTTTCATCGACCGCCTTCCAGACGACCCGGTGGCTACCCTTCAAGTAGCGGTCCTTGACGATCTGCTTGACCGGTTCGCCGATGAGATTGTATATGGTGATCGTCAGGTACAGGGGTTCACTGAGTGTGAATGAAATTTCCGTGAAGTTATCAACCGGATTGGGCCGGTTCTTGTCGAGAACGATCATCTCTTCACTATCACGGCCAGACTGCGATACAACCTGGATCCGCTTGGTGTTGTTGTCGAAGATATACAAGCTGTTTTCGGCGGGATTCGTCAAGATGCGCGATCCGTACGACACATTGCCGATGCCGATTTTCCCCTTGTAGTCGCCCTCATCATTCAGTACGGTGATCGAGTCAGTGAACAGGATGTAGATACTTCCTTTTCGGTCAGCACAAAAATCGATTACGCTGTTGCCGGTGCTATAGATAAGTTTACTGGTGTAGTTTTCAGGGTTGATGAATCTGCCGCCAGTCCAGGCAAAGATCCTGTTCCCGTTGAGGGTGAATATCGGTGTACGACGCTCACCGTAATTTGCCCCGGGGATTACTGCAAAGCGGTCGGCATTCGTATTGAGCGAGCCCATGATCTCAAAAGGGGCAGCGAATACCAGGCGACCGGTTTCCCGCACGATGAGGCCGGTCGAGCCGTTGACGGACAGCGCTTGGATCTGAGTTGGATTAGTGAAATAGACTTCGGTTGCCGCACTACCTTCGTGATCTTCTATTGCGTAGAATTGAAGCCGGTTGCTGTGATCAATATAATATACGTTGTCATTGGTGACTGTGAGGGCATGTGCGTTCCGGCTCTCTCGGGACGAGCGAGGATTACCCGTCTTGCCGTCGATTCTGGCAATTGCCTCGGAGGAGAGCACCCAAAGCTCTCCGTCATCACTGATCGCTAGGTCACTGACCTGCTGTATTTTACTAAGTGCGATTTCCTCGCTTAATTGCCAAGCACCTGAGGCTAGGCAGATAAGGACAATTAGGACGCTTAAACGCCTCATAGACCTCCTTGTTGTATAATGGCATTCCCTTCACGCTAAATTATAAGCAGTATGGTGAAATTGTCAATAGTTGACTTGGTGTAGGTTTTCTGTATATTATATACCTATGCACGAGAAGAAAAGGGTCTTCAGCGGCATTCAGCCTTCGGGCAGGTTGCATGTCGGCAATTATGTGGGCGCGATGCGCAATATGATATCGCTTCAGGCCGATTACTACTGCATATATGGCATTGTCGACTATCATGCAATGACGGTGGGCTTTGATCCCAAGGAAATGGAAAAGAGTATCTTTGACTGCGCAGTCGATTATATGGCAGCTGGTATAGACCCCACAAAGAGCGTGCTCATGGTTCAATCAACCGTATCCGAACATACCGAGCTGGCTTGGGTTCTGAATACGATTACACCGATTTCCTGGCTGCTGAGGGTGCCGACCTTCAAAGAGAAGCGGCAGCAGAATCCAGATTATGTAAACATGGGGTTACTCGATTATCCGGTATTGATGGCCGCGGACATCCTCATTTATAAGGCCGAAGTCGTGCCGGTTGGTGATGATCAACTGCCTCACCTGGAATTGACCCGGGAGATCGTTAGACGATTCAACTCAAGTTTCGGGGAAGTTTTCCCGGAGCCGAAGGCAAAATTGGGTGATGTGACGAGGATCCTGGGTCTGGATGGCGTCAATAAGATGAGTAAATCGCTCGATAACTGCATCTATCTTGATGAGACAAAAGAAGAAATATGGAAGAAGCTCTCGACCGCGGTGACCGATGTACGCCGGAAGCGGAAAACCGATCCGGGGAATCCTGAAGACTGTAATATCTTTACCATGCACAAGGCGTTTTCCAAGAAGGATGATATCGATTATTGTGCCCGTGAGTGCCGTGCCGCGGGTATCGGCTGCCTCGATTGCAAGAAGATCCTGTTGGATAATATATGTCAGGAACTAGAGCCTATTCAGCGTAAACAAGCTGAGCTGCGCAATGACCGGAAATATGTTTACGATGTGCTCAGCCAGGGCCAGAGCAAGGCCAAGGAAATCGCTGTTCAAACGATGAAAGAGGTTTACGCCAAGCTGGGCATAGATTCCTACCACTAAACAAACGCACGTATTCAACAACATATCATGGTAAGGACTGATGCCGGGATGAGTGGTTGGATCAGAAAGGTTTTACTTCGTCATCAAACAGCGATACGATAACCGATTGCCCCATCAATTCGACCGAGACTGAAAGTCTACGCTTCTTCCTATCTTCCTTTACCAGAATACCGATTGCTCCGGTCAGGGGACCAGACATAACTTGAACACGCGCCCCGACGTGAAGAAAGGGTAAGGGGTAAAGATTTCGGTCGCTGCTGACAAATATCTTGATCGAATTGATGTCATCATCAGGAATGGGTGTTGGCCGGCCGTTGCCACATATCCGTGCGAGTCCCGGTGTGCGGAATACCTTCATCCAGTTCTCGCGTATTTCGTCTAGTTCAATGAAGAGATAATTCCGGAATAGCGGGCGCTTGATGAGTATCTTGCGATTTTTGCGCCGGCCCGGGACAATGATCTCGGGTAGAAAAGTATTAACGCCTTTATCGTGCAGTATCTTGTGCACGACACGTTCGTGATTGCATTTCGTATAACCAGCGTACCAGCTCATATCAATTATCCCACATTATTATATTTGCCGCGGGTTTTTTGTCAAGACTGAGCAGGATCAGTATCTATTAGACGTGGCCTTGATTGCGATACCACTGTATGGTTTCGACAATACCCTGCTCAAAGGTGTAGCGGGGGTTGAATCCTATTGCACGACTGACGTTCTCGCTGCTGCAGACCCAGTATCGACAGGCGAGTTCTCTTACCTTGTCGCGCGTGACCAGTCTCTTGTTGGGCGGTACGAAGACGTCGTTCAGCAACCCGATGAAGAGTGCGAGCGGCGTCGGTACGCGGACCTTGACAATGCGTTTGTTGAGCGTACGCGCGATTGTATCCATGATCGAATCCAGTGAATAGCATTGACCATCATTGACAAAATAGGTATTTCCTGTGAAGTGATTTTGTTCGATGGTCTTGATGATGAGGTCAACGAGATCCTTTACGTAGATGACGTTGATGTACTTTTCACCGAAGCCGACGACCGGGCAAATACCTTGATTCAGTATCTTGACATAGGTCAGTATTTCTTTGTCATACGGCCCGTATACGGAGACCGGTCTGATGATCGTGAAGTCGAGGCCGCTTTGGGCGATCATTTTTTCTGCCAGATGCTTGGTGCGACCGTAGAAAGAAATGGGGTTTTTCGGGTCGTGTTCCTGTGATGGATTATCAGTCGCACTGGGACCGCATGCGGCGTGAGAACTAACGTATATCATCTTGTGTACATTCTGGGAAAGCATGGCGTCGATCAGATGCGCCGTTCCCTGGGTATTGGTTCGGTAGAATTCCCAGAAACTGCGACCCATGGTCGTCGCTGCGCAGTGGATGACGATGTCGATACCCCCCAGGGCCTCGGCAATTCCCGTATTCTTAGCTAAGTCGCCGTACAGGATATTCACTCTGGGGTTATTCTTGAACAATTCGATGTTTGAACTGGGCCGCACCATGATGTTAACATCACTTCTCTGCGTGTACTGGAGTACCAGGTTCTTACCGACAAATCCGCTGGCACCGATGATCAGGGTCTTCTGTCTCTTCAAGCGAGGTTTCTCCGTGGTCGGTATTTTCCGGCGCCACAACATTGAGGTGTTGTGGCTACCGTACAAGGAAAACAATATTCGGCTCAATGGTAAGGGGTGTAAAACACACCTTACACGCTGTGAATATTCTCTTCTGGCTAAGCTATATTAAATCCTGCCGGTTCAGATGTTTCTCAGAATTGGTAGGAAATAGAGAACTTGCGGTTCGTGGTCGGAAAGTCGTAAATATCCTGGTCGACCCCGACATCAAGGGAAAAACCAGCTGCCTTGATGCCACCACCGTAAGTGAAGCCAGTTCTCTTTCCTTCGCTATCTATAAAGTATCCAGCCCGTAGCTTGACGAAATTGTAATAGTCTATTTCCAGTCCAACGCCTTTCCAAGCCTCACGGAATTCGTATCCTAAATTTTCAAAGAAAGAGTTTTCTTCATCGGCAAACATTCCGACCAGTATCTTGGTCACGTCAGCCGTCAACGCAATGCGTAAGACGCGTGAGTTGATCGGTTGTACCTTGACGCCCAGTCTCAAGGTGTAGGGTAATGGGTCGGCTGCTCCGCTTTCGGTGTAGCTGATATTCGGGCCTATGTTCTGCAAGGCACCGGCAACGGTGAGAAAGGAAAATGGTTTGTACATGGTTCCTATGTCAAAGGCATAAGTTATGCCAATGCCACCGCTTTGAATGCCGAGTTCTGGCATTCTACCCCAAACCCAGGGTGGTACGAGGTAGGAATACACAAACTTCCAACCTATGCCAAGGCCCAGGTTCGGTCTGAGCAATGTCCCATAATTCAATCCGACGGATATGTCAAAGGTCGTGTACGTTCCTAGATACACGCCTTCAAAATTACGCACCTCAGTGGGTCCGGTTGTCAGATAGGTAATGCCCAGTCCGAAAGTACCGATCTTATAGGATTTCGTGACACCAAGATATTCATAGTACATATCCTCGTTAAGCGCCTGTAACCATGGTGCGTGTTGCAGAGAGACGGCGGTGCTGTTCATGAAAGCCAGACCCGCCTGATTGTAATAACATGCAGTAGCGTCATCGGCTGCTGCAGAGAATGCGCCACTCAGTGCAGTTGCTCTTGCTCCTGGCCAGATCAGCAAGAATACTGCACCGGGACGCTGCCCAGCACTACTCACAAGTGTTGTGAGTAGAATAAGGATGAGAAAAACCTTACGCATACAAAACCTCCAAACTGTATTTGATTAACCATTATATCGATATATGGTATGATGTCAAGCTGTCAAACCTGCAATAATCTCCTTCAAATTAGACAATACTCTTGCTGGTATGGTATATTGCAGGAGTCAGAGTGTGTGCTTCACTGGCCAGAAATGGACAAGTCCTTCAAGGCAACGTGCTTCGGTCCCAGATAATTACCCTCGAACACGCGCTCATCCGTAGAGTAGAGATTCTTGAGGGCTTGGAATACATTACCGCTGATCGAACCACCCTTGACCGGTGTTCTTTTGCCGTTACTGATATGGTAGCCGAATCTTATCTCGGCAACAAAATCGCCAGTGACGGGATCCGGTGATAGATCTGAGAACTGAATGATCTCATAATGATCATCCCCTTCGAACGGGGCTTGGGTTACGGGTTCCAGCACCAAATTCTTGAATGCGCCGGTCGGCTGGACCCCGAGGTAGTCAGCATAACGCTTTGTTGTCCAATGCTTCTGGAAAACCCCGTGGTCAATGATCGTGTGTTCTTGACCTGGTATACCATCATCGTCAAAAGGATCACTGTAGAGCCCGTAGGCAAGGAGGCCACTGCTCTTCATGTTGAACGTGTTAGGGCCGGGTTCGATAATCTGCTCATTCATTTTGAATCGGCTGATCCCCTTGTCCTTTGCCCGGCCCGAGCTGTGGAAGATGAGCGGGCTGAGTAATTCATAGATATCCGTGACCGGAAAGACCGTCGTGGCCTTACCGCTATTAGGAACACTCACCCGGAGCATATTGCGTGTGTGGTCCTTATATGCCTGCAGGCACTGTTCCAGGTTCAAGTCATCGACACTGCGCCGCTGAATATGGAAGTTCATTTCCTGTTCCTGCTTTCCCTTTTTGGCGAGCATTGATACTTCGACCTCGATCAACCCTTTTTCCTTTGTCAGATTGAGCCCAGTCGATGTGACGAGGTTGATGACCGACCGCTTGATGTAGATCTCGGCGCTCGAGAGACGTATGCTGGGCCCAGTACTACCCTTGTATATGATTTCGCTCAGCAACTCGCCGGTTGCCGGCGGGTCGGACAGTTTCGGGTCCAGAACCTTGACGTCCGCAGGTACTGATGATTTGACGAGTGCATAACGCCGATTCTTGATCATGGAACAGGCGATATTTGCCTGTTCCAGGTACGCACTCAAATCAGTACCCGGCTTGTAATCAAACGTAAATTCACCCTGCAGTTGCTCTTTCGCTGTACCACGCTGCTTGTAGAGGGTGATCTCGAAATAGCGTGAATCGACCGTGCGCTTTGATTCGAATCGGTCCTTGAGCATATACAGTTGATGATCTCGGGAATTGACCTCGATTACCCGGTAATCGTCAAAACCAGCATTTCTGATCTCGTTTATGATCTGTTTCATCCTAAACGTACCCGGGTTCGGATATGGGGACCGCCGCTTGAGACCGGAACGTATTCCTTGTAGCCCTTGCCACAAGTGCCGAGATCCAACTTGAAATCAGAGCCAACCATCGATATGTTGCCGAGTAGGTCGGGCACAAAACCGGTTATGCCCAAGGGCGAAAAGATCCGGTCGGTTACGCGCCCGCCCTTTATCTCTTTTCCGTATAGGACCAGGATTTGTATTCCCCATCCCTTTGGGTCTTCCATGCCACTCAACCCCTTGATCAGATACACGCCATTGTCCACTGATTTGATGATGTCTTCAGGATCATCCTTTCCCTTTTCGAAGAAGGTGTTGGACATGCGCGTGTATACCTTCCGCGCAAAAGATTCCCTCCGCCCGTTCGCGGTCGAGGGTAACTTGAGTACTGAACTCGCATAGCTGTTGGTCAGCCCCTGGATGAATCTTCCATTCTTTATGATATATGTAGGTTGCGCCATGAGCCCTTCGTCATCGATGAAGTATGAACCATAGCCCCGGGGTAATGTCGGATCATCGACAATGTTGACCAGGGGTGAAGCAATGGTCTCGCCGAGGTACTCTTTGGAACGGGCGCGATCCTTGAGATACATATCAGCCTCAACGCCGTGACCAAAGGCTTCATGTGCGAGGAGTCCAGCGATTTCAGGTGTCGCGACGACGTCATAGAAGTCCGGTTTGATATTCGTTGCATCCAGCAATCGGTTGGCGTTATCTACCAGCTCATCGATCTTATCATCGGCGATGTCGATCAACTCGAGACCGCCGGTTCCTCCGGTTGACAGGTAATCATACTTGAGTGTGCTGCCGTCTGAAACGTAGACCATGAGATAGTGGGAGATTTGTCTAACCGCCTCGTCGATGATGCCCGAGCTGCATATGAATGTCTTGTGCTTAAGTTCATCCGAGTACGTGACCCGGCAGTTGATGACGTTCTTGCCGGTAACGATCCTTGCCCGTCGCTGTCTCAGCATATCGATCTTCTCGTTTGTTGCGAGCTGGTCCGGATCGCGCTTCTCTTCGGTCCTGAAGGATTGATTGCCTTGAGCCGGGGTATTGATATGGTATTTCTGCTCGCGAACAGAGGTACGGTCAATTGCATCGCGGCAAAATGCTATGAGATGATTTTCTTCGAATTTGTCAGTAGCGAATTCCTCAAAATACTCGCCGTTGAATATCGTAAGCACAAAACCGAGACTACTGCTTGCGGACGACAGACGCTCTTCTTTCTTGTCGAGGTCGATCTCGAGACCACGGTTGCTGAACGAGGTTGCGGTGGCATAGGGGAATTTCTGCTCGGCCTTTTTCAGGATGCCCTGTATTGTGCTGGCAAGCGCTTTATCCATTAAGAATTATAGTCACTTCTGCCGGGTGGTCAACAGTAACCACAAACAGTGTATTCTGTTGATGAGGAGGATGCGCAGGGTCAGGTGGTCATCGTGATTGCCTGATGACTCAGTAAGCCGTTCGCGGCGGCTATCGAGTTGACTTGTAGTGTGATGTATTTATAATCGTCCATGCGAAGAATCGGGCGGGTCGTTGCACTGGAGGGCTCACGAGCAGCAGTCTGTTTTGAGCCGGGTGAGGCATGCCGGAAATGCGAGGCCGGAGTCCTGTGTGGCGCAGCGGGCAAGAAACACACCATACTCGTTGAAAATGCCGAGCATGCGCGGGTCGGGGACGATGTGTATGTCGAGCAGGCGTCGGGTAAAGCACTCATGTCAGCCTTCCTCCTTTTTGGCCTACCAGTCATCCTGGCGCTCGTATGCCTCGTCTCATGTACGCGCTGGGGAGAGACATGGTCTGTAATCTGTGGTATATCCGGTTTTGTGCTGGGTTTGATCGTTGCCAAGATCGTCAACAATCTGCTTTCCCGCAAGTCCATGTTTTTGCCCCGGATCGTGGAGGTGCTGAAAAAATAAGGTTCTTGACATTACTGTATCAGGGGCTATAATTCCTGGATGGAGGTTAGATGCTAGTTACGTTCATTTCATTGATCACAACGATTGGTTTTGAGTTTCTGTCGGTCGACCCGGTTGCTCATCGAGCCGGCATGGGCTATGCATTGTACGGTGATGGCTACGATGTGCATTACAACCCTGGTGGATTGGCTTTTTCCGATGTTACACAATACGCGGTATCATATCTCAACTATTTCGGTGGCACCCACTTTGGATATCTAGGTTACGCGCGCCGCCAGATCGGTGTTGGCTTGCGCTATTTTAATAGTGGAAGTATGAAGAAGGTCGACGAGTTGGGGCAGGAGTACGGCACTTTTGGCGTGCAGCATATTGACATTAGTTTCGGTAAGGGATTCTTCTATAAGGAAGTTGGCATTGGTGCAGCACTGAAGGCGGTCTATTCCAGTATCGATACGTTAAGTGCCTTAGCGGTCGGCGTCGACATCGGCGCGATCTATAACATTCCTGATCCTGGTGTTCAATTGGGATTGTCAGTAAAGAACATCGGTTCCGGGGTCACGGCGTACGTAGAGTCACGAGAGACATTGCCCTACGAGATCACGCTCAGCGCCGCCAAGGTCATGGATGCCGGTTGGTTTGGCGTGGATTTGGTCAAGCCGGCGCTACTCGACTTCGGGGCGCGGATTGGTGGAGCGTACTATGTCAATCCCTTCCTGCACTTGAAAGCGTCCTATAGCACACTGCTGTCCGCGATAAGATCTGAGGGCGTTGGATTTCTTGCCGGTCTTACGGTCGGCATGGGCGTATGCAAAGACAGATTCCTGCTTAGCTATTCGTATTCTCCGTATTTCGACCTCGGTGGGGGACATCGGATATCAATCAGTTACGGAGGCTAGATGTCAAGAGGTACGGTCTCTTTAATCGTACTTTTCTTGATACTGGCCCTTACCGCTGTCTTCTTTTTCAGCCCACGCATTTTTCCTCGCCAGGATGCAGGAAATAACAATCTCATCAGAGAACTGACTATTCAAAGGCTGACGAGCCTGGGGAATTCCATAGCACACGCGGCATTCGTCGAGGATGCGGTCATAATGGGCGATGATGCAAAGCTCTCGGAGATCATTACGCGATTGCAGAGGGATGAGGGTGAGTTGACGTTTGTCTACATCACCGATGCAAAGCACAAGGTACTCGCCTCGAGCGATGCGTCGAAGATCGGGCAGACGCACAATGCGAACATTGTCGTCGACGGCGCCAGTGCCGTGAAGGAACAGCACGGTATCTATGAAGGCGCGTTCAGTATTAATGTCGGGCAGATGAGGGTCGGCGTCCTGTATTTCGGGCTTAAGCCGAATATGGGGCAAATCCAGCTGTCGAGTGAGAAGAACCCATTGATCATCATAATCGGTGTTGTCGGCGCACTGATCGCTTTCGTGGTGATGTTGATATCGAAGCGCAACACCAAGGCAAAACTCGTCGCTGAGATGAATGACCGTCAGGAAGAGATCTTTTCACCGAAGATCGAAGCTCTGAGACGGGCACAGAACGAAGCCCAAGGCAGGCTCAATGAGATCAATGATAACATCAAGAACGCGGAGATTGATCTGCAGAAGCTTTCCGATGAGTATGAGACACGAAAGAAAGAAGCCGAAACTGATCCACTGGTGCAATCGGTCGAGAAACTGAGATCTGCCGAAATCAAGCTGATCAAGCATCTGGAAGAATTGAAAGAGGAAGAGTCACAGTTGAACACAGAGCTCAGCCTGCTGTCCCAGAAACGCGAAGAAGTGCTGAATGCCTTGGAGAATGAGAAGAAGGAAGAGAGAACATTGCACGAAAAACTCGATTTGATCAAAAAGAAAATACTCCATCTGGAAACACCAGGTAAATAACCATAAATTGGCGATCACTAACCCAGTAAGGATTCTTGCTCATTAGTGAATGGTGTTTAGTTAATATGGATTTCGGGGAGACATAAACGAGGTGAAGAGTCAGTATGTGAACGAGTTGAGGTCAGGCCAATCCGTGAAGGAGCAGTTCGTACTCACCAAGAAGACCATAAAGGACAAGCGGGACGGTGGCTATTATGCGCTACTGGAATTCGCCGACCGGACCGGTTGCATCGATGGTATTTCCTGGGATGGCGATATGCTCGCGGAAATATCGACGGGCGATTTCGTTTTCGTGACGGGTAATGTGGCCGAATACAGCGGCCGGCTTCAGGTGGTTATCAACTCGATCAGCCGAGTTGCTGATGACGATGTTGATGCCCGTGACTTCCTTCCGCGCTATGGCGGCGACATCGAAGCGGTTGTCAATGATATCCGTACGTTCATGACGCGGGTAAAGAACAAGCCATTACGCAAGCTGCTCGATTCTTTTTTTGATGACGCCGACTTTGTCAAATTGTTGGGTCTTGCTCCAGCCGCCAAGAAGGTGCATCACGCGTATCTGGGGGGCTTGGCCGTACACACCCTGAGCGTTCTGCGCTTAGTAGACAGAATACTACTTGTGTACGATTTCTTGAACGCGGATCTTCTCATCACCGGCGGGATACTGCACGATGTGGGCAAGATATACGAATACACGTATAAGAAACGTATTGATGTTTCTGACCAGGGCAGACTATTAGGGCACATCGTGATCGGCAGTGAGATGGTGGCCGCGCGGATCGCAGGGATCAATGGTTTCCCCGCTGATCTGAAGATGAAGATATTACATATGATTCTTTCGCATCACGGTGAGGTGGAATGGGGATCACCAAAGCCGCCCTTGTTTCCGGAGGCACTGGTTCTCCATTTTGTTGATAATCTCGACGCCAAGATGGAGATGATGAAGGGGGTGGTTGACAGGAATCGCGGTGGTAACAGGCAGTGGAGCGATTACCACCCCTATTTAGAGCGCGAGGTATTCCTGGGGAACGAATCATGAGTGGCATCAACCGTACGGATCGCTAATGAAAATCAAAGAGATCAAGCTCTTCGGTTTCAAGTCGTTTCGTGAGGAGACCAAGGTACTCCTGGATACCGGCGTGACCGCTTTTGTGGGTCCGAACGGCAGCGGCAAGTCAAACATCTTCGACGCATTGCGCTGGGTTTTTGGTGAGCAGAGTATGAGGGCGTTGCGTTGCGAAAGGATTGAGGACTTGGTCTATGTATCCTCGGATTCTAAAGAAGATTCAAACTTCACCGAGGTGGCCGTCACCATCGACAACGAGGAATACTTCCCGCAATTCGGCAGCGAATTTGAAATAAAGCGCCGCTTTTATCGCACCGGCGAGAGCGAATTCTTCTTGAACCGGGTTAAGTGCCGCTTACAGGACATCCAGGCATTGTTCTTGAATTCCGGCGCCTTGACCTATTCTTTCCTGGAATTGGCCGAGGTGGAGCGCATAATACACGGCAACACAAAGGAGATGTTCGATGATGTTGCTGGAATTCTGAAATATCAAGAGAGGAAGGAACAAACCAAACGACGCCTCGCCGCGACCGAACAGGATCTCTTGCGTCTTGAAGATATAATATCGGAGATGCAGCGTGGTTTGAGAGGTCTTAAGCGACAGGTGCGGCAGGCACGGTTGTACAATGAACTGAGGACTGAGTACAAGGACCTTGTGCTCTACACGATGGCGAGCGAATTTAAGACGGCGCTCAAAGAAATAGGGGAGATACAGGCTCAGATCGATGCCAAGGAGACCGAGCGGCATACCATGCTGCAGGCGGTCAAGCAACTGGAAAACGAACGGGAGGAATTGAAAAAGGCAATTGAAAAGACAGAGAGCGAAAAGCAGAGCAGTCTCGAGCGGATGAACCGATTGAATAATGCAATCGATGCGCTGCAGAACGCGATAGGAGAAAAAGAAGAGGAGGTGAGAAACAAGACCATCCTGTCGGAACGAATGCTCGCCAGCATCGCGGAAAAGCAGGATACCCTCAACCACGATGGGAAAAGGCTCGCGGACGTTGAAGATGAGAGAGAGGCAATTCGCACCAAATTGGAGAGCCTGCGTTCTAACCTGACCACGGCACAAGAGAAGCGCGACGCCAGAGACCAGGAATACTTCTCGTTAGAGAATTCAATGAGGTCGAACGATAAGGAAATATCCGAGGCAGCAAGAAAGACCATCGATAAGAAGAATGAGTTGACCAAGTTGAAATACGATAGAGAGAACAAAGAGAACCTGTTATCACATACCAGCGAGGAGTTGAGTCTGGTTGATGAAGAGATTGAGAAAGAGATGCGCGTGCAACGCGCATTGCAGCAGGAGTTGGATGAGATAGTCAAGCAGCAGGATGGGGCTGATGGCAGGTTGAAACAGCTGCATGAACAGGCGGATGAGTTGGCCGAGAAACTGGACACCATAGATGGCGATTTGAGGGATCGAAATGAAGCGATGGTGGACTGCCGGGTCATGATTGATGCATTGAGGCGCAGACTACAAACCGAGGGCAAGAAGGAGATCGAGAGCAAGTTCGGTAAACGTGTGGGCAGTATGTTCAAGGATAACATAAAGGTGGCATCCGGTTACGAGGCTTTCGTCGATATCTGTTTGAGTGATATGCTCGATTTCCATCTACTAAATGAGTATTCGGAAGAGGATTTCGAGAACTGCCCGGAAGGCCGTTTCGGCTTCATTGATCTCACCGGCGGTTTCGAGACCGCAAATCAACCAGAGATAAAGAATGCCGTGCCCATGGTACAATTTGTTGAATTCAAGTCCGCGGCGGGCGTGCTGGGACGCTATATCAATAGCTATTTTCTTGTCGAGGAGCATACCC
>JASFEK010000027.1:0-15095 GCA_050124875.1 Caldifarciminota bacterium
TGACGAGATCCTCAGCGGTGAATCCGGCTTTGCCGTATACCAAAAGGATCCAAGCGGCGATGTATTTCCACATCACAATCATCCTGAAAAGCGACCTCAACCCGGCAGTAATGTCTACCTGACGATCGATCTGCAGTTGCAGGCAGTGCTACACGAAAAGTTAAAGGGTTGTCTGGAAAAGCAAAAAGCTCGATCGGCGGCCGGCGTGATCGTGGAACCCGGTACAGGCAGGATCCTGGCTATGGTCAATGTAGGAGGAGACCGTGACCACCGGAATCACGTTATCTGCGATGAGTTCGAACCCGGTTCAACGTTCAAGTTGATGCCACTCACCTTCGCTCTGCAAAACGGTGCCCTGGAGACTGATGTCATTGATACCGAGACGGGAAAGATCAAGGTACGCGGCCATCTGATAAATGATTACCGTGATTACGGGATTGTTACTTTACGGCAAGCGATCGCACATTCAAGCAACGTGGCGATGGTTAAGCTTTCAAGAAAGTTCAACCGTGAGGGCTTCATGCTCATGGTGCGTGACTTCGGCTTCGGTGAAGTGACCGGTATCGAATTTCCAGGCGAGACCAGGGGCCGGATGCCCGATGCGCAGAAGGTCAATGAAGTGGAGTTTGCGACACTGGTATTTGGACAAGGGCTCACGGTCAATTTGCTGCAATTGGCCATGGCATACCAAGCTATTGCCAATGACGGCGTGCTTTGCAAGCCCACAATACTACAGACAATCAGAGATCGCGGTAAGACCGTACATGAGGTAAATCCGCTTCGGATACGCCGTATTGTCGACGCCTCGACCGCGCGTCGCGTTACGGAAATACTGTGTTCGGTGGTCGAAGAGGGAAGTGGCACGGCCGCGGCATTCAACGGTATCAAGATTGCCGGCAAGACGGGAACTGCGCAAAAGGTTGTCGACGGCCGGTACTCGAACAGCGCCATCATCGCTACCTTTGTCGGGTATTTTCCAGCCGATGAACCGGATTATCTGATCATGCTCATGATCGACGAGCCGAAGAGCGACTATTGGGCGAGCACGATCGTGGCACCGGTTTTCCGCGACGTTGCCCAGAGTGTTTATCAGATGAGTTCGCACCACTATGCAGCTAAATAGAGTGATTACGGGGATCACGGCGCAGCAGTACAACATGAAAGATGTGGAGGTTAGCACGATCGAGTTTGATTCACGGAAGGTGACACCGGGGGCCTTGTACGTGGCACTTGAGGGCGATAAATACGACGGTCACAAATTCATCAAGGATGTTGAGCAAGCAGGGGCGGTGGCGGTCATTACGCAGAAGAAGATCAACTGTGGACTACCTCAGATTGTGGTCGAGGACAGCCGCGCAATACTCGGGGCTCTGGCAAAGAACTTCTACGGTCATTTCAGTGAATTGATCAAGGTGGGCATTACCGGGACCAACGGTAAGACAACCACGGCGTTTCTCCTGCATTCGATCCTTAGTCGTGCCGGCAAGAATCCCGGACTAATTGGAACTGTTTACTATCAGGGTGGTACGAGGCGCAAGGCTGGGCACACAACGCCGGAGATCCTGGATATCCTCAGGCTCTTCAAGGAATATCAGGATGAAGGTATTACCTCGATCGTGATGGAGGTATCATCGCATGCCCTGAAGCTCAAACGGGTTGAGGAAATTGATTTCGATGCAGCGGTTTTCACGAATCTCTCACAAGACCATTTGGATTTTCACGGCACGATGGAAGAGTACAGGCACGCTAAGTTGCATCTGTTCTCACTCCTTAAACCGGGCGGCTGGGCCGTCTATAACAATGACCAAGCAGTCAGCGCAGAGATCTTGAAATTGCCCTTGGAGCACCGCCTATCCTTTGGCACCACTCAGGAGAGTGATGTCTGGGCACAGTTGGTAGATGATTCACTGGAGGGCTTGAGATTGATCATCCACCATGCTGATGCACACTATGAAGTCGTATCACCATTGGTCGGTACATATAATCTGTATAACATATTGGCTGCGTTCACCTCGGCGATTGCATTAGGTGTTGACGCTGAGAGTATTAGGCGCGGCATCAAGGAACTGAGTGCGGTGCGTGGACGTATGGAACGTGTGGTCGACAGTGTCTTCGTGGATTTTGCCCACACCCCTTCCGCGCTTGAGAATATTCTGCAATCGGCACGCAAATATACCCGTGGCCGCTTGTTCGTCGTCTTTGGCTGCGGTGGAGACCGCGATCGGACAAAGCGTCCGCGCATGGGTGCGATCTCCACCCGGTTGGCTGATCTGACAGTGATCACGTCGGACAATCCACGCAGTGAGTCGCCGACGCACATTATTGAAGAAATCAAACAAGGTGTGGTCCGCGAAAACTATAAAGCAATCACCGACCGTAAAGCAGCGATTGAGTACGCGATGCGAGCGAAAGATAAAGAGGACTTGGTAATCGTGGCGGGCAAGGGGCATGAAGAATACCAACTCGTCGGTGATCAAACAATAGAATTTGATGATGCCGAGGTGATCAGAGAATGTTTCGCGAATTTACGCTAGGAGAGATCATTGAAATGCTGAATGGTACCACAGAAATGTCTGTACAGGAATTGGTCCGTGGCGTGTCGATCGACTCCCGAACGACCAAGCCGGGCGATCTCTTCTTTGCCTTGCAGGGCAGCCGCACGGACGGACACGAGTTCGTAGCCGATGCCTTGGGTAACGGGGCGCTGGCTGCGGTTGTTCAACGAGGAAACATAAGCCTGCGAGGTATCCGGGTCGAGGATACGCTGTTCGCCCTGGGTGAGCTGGCGCGTAATTACCGCGGTCAATTCAGCATCAAGACAATTGGGATCACCGGTACGAACGGGAAGACCACGGTAAAGAATCTGGTGGCCGCTGTTTTGAAGAGCTGCAGCAAGGTCGTTTCGACCAGTAAGAATTACAATTCACTCATTGGTTTGCCGCTGACGGTTTTCAGGGTGTCTGGCGATGAGGATTACCTGGTTCTTGAAATGGGGACAAACGCGCCTGGTGAGATCAAGAGATTATGCGACATTGCCATCCCTGATGTCGGCCTGATCACGAATGTAGGACCGGGGCACCTAGCCGGGCTCGATTCCATCGAGGGGATCCAGCAGGAAAAGTTATCCCTAATCAAGGCCCTTCCCGAGAATGGCATCGGGCTGGTGGGTGAAGGAGTGGATGTGCCGGTGCGGAGCAATATTACGCGGCTCTCGACCGAATTGCTGGATAGGGTGGAAATTACCGAACACGGCTCGCATTTCACGGTCGATGATAAACCCTACTTCACCCGGCTTCTGGGTACGAGTAATGTATACAACTGCCTGGCCGCCATATGCCTGACCAGCAAGTTGGGTATTGCTTACGAGATGCAGCACGCGGCAATTGCTGAGGTCGGGCCTGAACCCGGACGCATGGAACCGATATGGATAGAAGACCTGTTGATCATCGATGATACGTATAATGCCAACCCGGTATCCATGAAAGCCGCAATGGATTTTGCCGCACAATCAGCGAGGCGCAAGGTATTCGTGCTGGGCGATATGCTCGAGTTGGGTGTCGGTTCGGAAACCTTACACCGGGATGTGGGTGCGTATGCCCAGCAGTGTGCCGATTTACTATTGACATATGGCAAGGAGGCAGGGCTGTATGGTGGTCGTCACTTTGCTGAGCAGGTTGAGTTGGTCAGGTATTTGACCGAATGCCTGCGGGGCGATGAGATCGTGTTGGTCAAGGCGTCACGGGCACTCAGATTTGAGAATGTCGTCAGCCGACTAACTAGGCTATTACGGTGAACATATTCTGGGGAGGATCCGCGCAGGCGGATAGAAGGTGAGATAATATGCTATACTGGTTATTATATCCTTTGAGGGATTATTTTGGGCCGTTAAGGCTCTTTGGTTACATTACCTTTCGAAGTGCTTACGCCGCGGTCATCGCGATTCTCATCGTACTCGTCTTCGGTAAGAAATTCATCAGTATTCTCAACACCAGATCGGCTACTCAACGGGTACGGATGGAAGTACCGGATAGTCATCGGCTGAAAGAAGGGACACCCTCCATGGGGGGAATTTTGATCCTGATTTCAATTCTAGTATCTGCCTTTCTCTTCTGCGATTTGAGTAACACCTACATACTCATTCTCTTCAGCGCAACAATTTATTTTGGACTCCTGGGCTTCTGGGATGATTACGTGAAGATCTACAAGAAGAAACCGCGTGGTCTGTCGATTAAGACAAAACTCTTCTTCCAGATACTGTACGGCCTGGCTTTTGGTCTGTTCCTGTACTTCTTCGGCCCCGAGGGCTACACGACGAAGACCAATCTCATATTCGTGAAGAACTACGTCATCAGTTTCAGTGTATTCTACCCAGCATTTGTTGCTCTGGTGATCGTTGGGTCGTCAAACGGCGTAAACCTGACCGACGGATTGGATGGTCTTGCCATCGGTCTGATTGGGATTGCCGCACTGGCCTATGCAGCGCTCGCCTATGCGGCTGGACACGCCGTCATCAGCGATTACGTGAACATCATTTTTCTAAAAGCAGGCGGCGAAGTTACGGTTTTTTGCGCCGCCATTCTGGGTGCCAGTCTCGGGTTTCTCTGGTTCAATACGCATCCGGCACAGCTGTTTATGGGTGATACCGGTGCATTGAGTCTTGGTGCAATAATCGGTACCGCGGCAATTCTCATTAAACAGGAGATCCTGTTGATCCTGGTAGGCGGGGTCTTTGTGATCGAGGTGCTGACGGTTTTGCTGCAGATCGTGTACTTCCGGCACACGGGCGGTAAGCGTCTTTTCAAGATGGCGCCGTTGCATCATCACTTTGAGCTGAAAGGTGTGGTGGAACCCAAGATCGTCGTGCGCCTCTGGATCGTGGGTATCATTTTCTTGATGTTCGCCCTTTCGACGTTGAAGATCAGGTGACGGCATGAAGATACTGCTTTTGGGTTTGGGTCGGGCGAATCTACCAGTTGCGCGTTATCTCGTAGAAAAGGGCGAAGAGGTTTTTGTTTATGATGAAAATTCGGAGAACCTCGGAAAGGAGGCCCGGAACATGATGCAGAGCCAGAAGCTGAAAGAGTATTCTGAAGGTGAGTATGACATGATCATCACCTCGCCCGGTTTCCCGCCCGACCGTCCGGTGTGCCGCATCCTTAAAGAAAAGGGCATGGAGATTATCGACGAGATCGACTTTGTATACCGGCAGCTCATTGATCCGAAGATCATTGCCGTGACCGGGACGAATGGGAAGAGCACAACGGCCGCCTTGATAAGCAATATCCTCAGTGTCGCTGGTACTGATAATTTTCTAGGTGGTAATATTGCTCCGGGCAAGCCCTTTTCCGAGGCCCTTTTTCAGGATGAATGTGAGTATTATGTGCTGGAGGTCTCTTCGTTTCAGCTGCTGCGTATTGATCGCTTTCACCCGCACATCTCAATCCTGACCAACCTGAGCATTGATCACCTCAACTGGCATAGGGATAT
Organism: Caldifarciminota bacterium; assembly: GCA_050124875.1. Classification (GTDB taxonomy): domain Bacteria; phylum Hydrothermota; class Tepidihabitantia; order SM23-42; family SM23-42; genus SM23-42. Next base: position 5,488 of record JASFEK010000027.1, read on the forward strand.
CGATGAATACAAGAATGCGAAACTACGCATCTTCGCGAATCAACGAAGTGATGATTTCGCGGTTCTGAACTATGATGATGAATGGGTACGTAGTGTTGCCGGTGGTTTACGACCGCGTGTTTTGTTTTTCGGCTACGGTACGGAAAAGGGTGTGTCGATCAACGGCAAATTCCACTATGACCGGGTCGGTCTTTTCGGAAATGAAGGGCTGCCGCTTGCCGGTAAGCACAACATGATGAATATTGCCGCCGCGATCGCTGTCGCCAAGATACTCGGTATCAACGATCAAGTCATTGAACAGGGGGTGAGAACATTCAAGAACCTGCCGCACCGGCTGGAGGAACTTCCTCCGGTTAAAGGCATACGTTATATAAACAACTCGATGTGCACGAATGCCACCGCGGCGATCGAATCCTTCAGGGCGATCGAGGGAAACAAAGTGGTCATTCTGGGTGGCAAGCATAAGGGAGATGAGGGGCAGGCATATTTCGATGTCCTCATCGCCGGAGCAAAGGCATGTGTCATTCTCGGTGAGAATGCTCCGTTCATTTCCGAATACTTCACGCAAAGGGATTTTGACAGGTTTGCGATTGCCCACGACATGCCCGATGCCGTTAGGAAGGCACGTATGTTCTCAGAGCGGGGCGACATCATCATCCTGAATCCAGGATTCGCAAGTTTTGATTATTACGGTAATTTTGAAGAAAGAGGGGAGGCATTCAGGCATGCCGCACAGCAAGATTGACCGCACGCTATTGTTCCTGGTTCTTTGCCTTGTGATACTGGGGGTCATCTTTGTCTATTCGTCATCCTATTACCGGGCCATGCGTCAGGGTGAAGATTCGACCTTCTATCTCATGGCGCATCTGAAGCGTATCTTGATCGCGGTCGGTTTTTTGTTGCTCGGCTTGGTCGTGCCGTACGAGAAATTGAGGAAATTCATACTGCCCTTGATGGTCTTGATCGTCTTGAGCCTGCTATTGACCGTATTCGTCGGGCGCTTGCAGTTCGGAGCAAAGAGGTCGTTGACGATCGCCTCGGTCGGTGTGCAGGTGTCCGAATTCGTCAGGATATGGCTGGTCTTCTTCTTGGCGAATTTCTTTGCTGCTCATCCTCAGACCGCGAACACGCGCAGCGGGTTATCAACCATATTAGCCATCTCCTTCATGGTGATCGTCTTGGTGGCAATTCAGCCCTCGATTTCGATGTCTGTAATCTGCTTGGCGACACTCATCGCCATGTTGATATACGGATGTGCCAAGGCAAAACTCCTGTTCACGACGACCGCGATCAGCGTGGTCATACTCGGCATATTCATCCGGATCTTTCCCCACGCTCAATACCGGGTCGCGAACTTCCTATCCCAGCCCACATATCAGGTGCGCCAATCCCTGATCGCGATCGGTTCGGGCGGCCTTTTTGGCAAGGGCCCGGGTGCTGGATTACAGAAGTTCTTGTTCCTGCCGGGGATCCATAACGACTTCATCTTCGCGCATATAGCCGAAGAACTCGGGTTCATAGGATGCGTCATCGTCTTCACGTTCTACTGGCAGATCTACTTGCGCGGGTTGTCTGTATCGGCAACGGTCGATGATGAATTCACGCGACTGCTTGTTCTGGGATTAAATGCTTCGCTATTCATTATTTTCCTCGTCCATGTCGGGGTCAGTATCGGCCTCTTGCCGCCAACCGGCATACCCTTACCGTTCATCTCTTTTGGTGGTTGGTCACTTGCCGCCAATCTTTTCGCGGTCGGCATAATTCTTCAAGCATCACGCCGGAGGGTTTTGTGAATCATAGCGTGACCAAAGGCAAAATCGCAGAGCCGGTGTTGATGCCGAGGATCATTGTGAGCGGGATAGGGACTGGTGGCCACTTTTTTCCAGCCATCGTCGTGGCACAAGCCATGTTGAAAAGAAACCTCGATGTGACCTTTCTGGTTCGCCCCGGTTCTATGGAAGAAAACGTGGCCCACGGTTACGGGCTACAAACCTTTGCCGTGAATGCACGGCCGTATTATGGTGTTTCTATCCTGAAGAAACTACTTTTCATGTTCTCGTTGCTGGTTTCAGCTTACCGACTCCGTGCGCTGACCAGAGGAGCCATCGGATTGGCCTTCGGTGGTTTTGGGGCGGTGGCGTTGGTCCTTTCGTGCAAGATGAACCGCAGCGCGTACTACGTCTTTGAACCAAACCGCGTCCCGGGAAGGGCTACGCAGCGGTTTGCCGCTTCGGCCAGACGCGTGTTTCTTGGATTACCGCCGGTCAAGGACCTGAATGGTAGAACCGTTGTGACCGGTATCCCGGTACGCAAAGAATTCAAGCAGCTGGCCGGCAGTGCTGTGCTTAAGAAAAAGCGCGCAAAGCTATCGATCTTGTTCTACGGCGGCAGCCAGGGAGCGCGTCGATTGAATGATCTCGCGGTTGAATTGCGCAGATCCATGCCGGACCAGTGGCGCCTTACGCTAATCTCAGGGGTACGGGACTATGAACGTATGATGCAGATCAAGGATGCCCGGACGCGGGTTTTGGCTTTCACCGAAAGGCCTTGGGAGGAAATAAGGCAGGCCGATGTCGTGGTCTCGCGAGCTGGGGCGCTTGCCGGTTATGAGATATTGTGTTTAGGAAAAAAGGCCATCTTCATACCCTTTCCCTTTGCGATTGATGAGCACCAGCTTCGCAATGCTCAATACTTTGCCCAGGCAGGTGACGCAAAGGTGTTGCGGGAGCATGATCTTTCGGGCAACGTGCTCTTGACGCGAATAAGAGAGTTGTTGAAACATAAATCTGTCAGCACAAGGCGCGTTGTTAGGGATGCTGAAGAGAGGATCGTTGATCTGTTGTTGCGCGATATTGAATATGAGAAAATATAAGAAGCGAATATTCGGCAAAACAGAGCGCATGCACTTCGTCGGAATCGGCGGTATCGGCATGAGTGGTCTGGCGATAATAATGCGGAATCTCGGGTTTCAGGTGACCGGTTCTGACCTGCAATCATCAGACATAACCCGCCGCTTGAAGCGACTGGGTGTTCGCATCACATACGGCCACAAGCGAGCGAATGTCAAGGGAGCCGACGTTGTCGTCTACTCGTCGGCGATTCGTCGCGATAACCCCGAGATGATCGCGGCCGAGCAGAGGAAGCTTTCAGTGATACATCGTGCCGAATTGCTAGCCGAATTGACACGCATCAAGTCTGCAGTGTGCATTTCCGGTACGCACGGAAAGACGACGACAACTTCGATTGTCAGTGAAGTGCTGCAAGCCGGCGGACTTGCACCAACAACAGTGATTGGCGGCATTGTCATCGGCAAGACCCAGGCAAAACTGGGTGCCGGAGACTTTCTGGTATGTGAGGTGGACGAGTCTGACAAATCATTTCTGCGCGTGTATCCATCATACGCGATTATCACGAACATCGAGGCGGAACACCTCGACTACTACAAGAATTTGGACGAGATAAAGGAACACTTCGGCTATTTTGCCAATCATGTGCCGTTCTGGGGCTGTGTTCTCTTGGGTGCTGATTCACCGGTGAGTGTGGATATCAAGTCACAGATCCGGCGACGAGTATTGCTCTACGGTTTGGGTGGTGACGTTGCCCTGCGGGCCGAAAGCCTGGAGCGTTTCGATTTTGGTACCTCATTCAGAGTCCGGTTTCAAGAAAAGTCAATCGGTCGGTTCAGGATCAATCTGCCGGGAACCCATAATGTTGCCAACGCACTGGCTGCGATCGGCATCGGGCTTGAACTGGGCATTAGTGCTAAAAAAATAAGGGATGGTCTAGAAAATTTCCGGGGGGTTCACCGTCGGATGGAATATATAGGTGGTGTGAGGGGTGTTAGGGTTTTTGATGATTACGGTCATCATCCGACGGAGATTGCTCTCACGCTGCAGACTCTGCGCGATTACTTTCCGGATCAGCGTATCATCTCGGTTTTTCAACCACACCGTTTCACACGCACCTACCACCTCTTTGATCAGTTCGCGATCAGCTTCCTGCACGCCGATATGGTCATTGTGACCGAGATCTATGCGGCGCATGAGAAGGCAATACCCGGGGTATCGGGACACGCGCTGGCTAAACGCATAGCCCGGGAACAGGAATCAGTTCGCTTCATAGGCAATTTGAAACAGATCCTGCGGTTTCTGAAACGCACCACGCGATCCGGTGACATAGTCATCATTCAGGGCGCGGGTGACATCAATCAGATCGCGCCAATGCTGCTCAAGGAGTTAAGATGAGAAATCCTTTTCGCCGGACTGATGGCATGCGGCTCATGAAGGGAGAAAAGTTGTCCCGGCATACATCTTTCCGCATCGGCGGAGCGGCTCAGTACTTTGTACATGTGCATACGAAAAAAGCACTCCGTTATGTGCTACGTATCATAAGGGATCATGATATGCAATATTTCGTGATCGGTGCGGGTACGAATCTGCTGGTTGCCGACAATGGGTTTGCCGGTGTGATTCTGAAGCTTGGTGGAGTGTTCAAACGGATGGTTATGCGCCAAGGGCTGTGCCGTTGTGGCAGTGGTATACTGGTCGATGATTTGCTGCAGGCCACGGCCAAGAAGGGTTATGGAGGTCTTGAGTTCATGGCCGGTATACCCGGTACCTTGGGTGGTGCCATAAAGGGTAATGCAGGGGCCTTTGGCCGTTCAATCGCGGATTTCACCGAGAGTATAACTATCATGGACGAAACCGGTTCTGAGAGAAATATGGTCAAGCAGGAAATTGGTTTTTCGTACCGTGAGTCCCGGGTCCGCAATGGAAATATTATTACCACGGTTAACCTGCAGATGCGGAAAGAGAAGCAGAAGACGATCGAGCTCAGGATGAAGAAAAACCTGATGATACGGAAAAGAAAACATCCTACTGGCTATTCGGCAGGGTCCTTTTTCAAGAATCCCCCTGGTCATGCCGCGGGCAAACTGATCGAGGAATGTGGATTAAAGGGATTGTCAATAGGGGGCGCGGAGATTAGTGAGAAACACGGCAATTACATAATCAATCGTGGTCAGGCAAACGCGGCCGACGTAATTGCACTCGCTCGGGTAGTTCAACAGCGAGTACACAAAAAAACCGGAGTAAGGCTAGAACGGGAGGTCAGACTATTAAAGTGATAGTTGTGCTGTTATTCATGATCATAATCACGGTTTTTGTTTTTGGGTTACTTAAGAGGCGTATCAACTACATAACCTTGGAGGAAGTGATCCCATCAGGAAATGTGATTTCAAGAGAAGAAGGGATTATTGAATACAAGGGTGTTCAGTTTATCTTGGGCACCAATGATCTTGATACGAAACGGTATTTGCTCAATAAGTTGAGTTTGTTAACTATCGAAGATACATTAGTTGTCGACTTGAGTTATCACGGGCAGATAATCATAAGAGAAAGAAGAGCCTACGATGCATCAAGGAGGAAATGATGGCAAGGAAAGAAAGAATTGTTGGGGTCGATCTCGGTACGACTAAGATTGCTGCGATTATTGCCGAAGTCGAAGATGAGGATTTGAAGATCGTCGGCGTCGGCTCGACCCCCTCCAACGGACTCAAACGCGGCGTCATTGTGAACTTAGAGAAAGCCATTGAGTCGATCGAGAAGGCGGTCGATGAAGCTTCAAGAATGGCCGGGGTGAAGGTCGATTCGTGCTATGCCGGTATCTCTGGGTCTCATATCGAAAGCATAAACGCTCACGCGATGATAGCCACGGCACGGACCGGCGGTGTTGTCACGAAGCGAGACATCGAGCGGGTGATCGAGCAGGCAAAGGCCATTGCCTTGCCCCTGGATCGGGAAATCATCCACGCTATACCGATTGAGTATGTGGTTGATAACGAAAAGGGGATCAAGGATCCTGTAGGCATGAGCGGAGTGAAGCTTGAAGCGGAAGTGCATATTGTGACCGCGGCAATCACCTCGGCCCAGAATATCTACACAGCCCTGGAGCGCGCCGGGTTGCGCGTCAAAGATCTTGTGCTCCAGCCACTGGCTTCATCATATTCAGTACTTCAACCCGATGAAATTGATCTGGGTGTTTGCTTATTGGATATCGGTGGGGGTACGACGGATCTGGCAATCTTTTATGACGGCGCGATCAGGTATTCAGAGGTCGTTCCCCTGGGCGGAGAGTATATTACCAACGACATCGCAATCGGTATTCGGACACCGTACAAACAAGCCGAGGAAATAAAGAGAAAGAATGCCAGTATCTCCCTGTCTCCTGAAGAAGGAAATGAAGAGATAAAGGTTCCGGGTATCGGTGGCCGTGACGACCGGCAGATCACCAAAGAACTTCTTGCCTCGATCGTCACACCCAGAGTAGAAGAAATACTGATGATCACCAATAAAGCGATCAAGCGTAGCGGGTTCTTCGATATCCTGGCCGCGGGCGTAGTGATAACCGGTGGTACGGCGCGCCTGCGCGGTATAGACACGCTGGCCGAGGATATATTCCATCTACCAGTAAAGATTGGTATCCCGAAGCAGATCGGGGGGCTTACCGACATTGTACAGGACCCTATATATGCAACGGGAGTCGGTCTAATCCTCTATGGTTTCGAGAAAAAGAACCAGGTGATGATAAGAAAGGGAAGGGGCGTTGGTGTATTTGATGCCCTGAAGAAGAGATTTGAAGATTGGTTCGCCAGGTACTTCTAAAAGGAGGAAGTGTATGTTCGAGTTAGTTGAGGATCCAAAATATATAGCCAAGATAAAAATGATCGGTGTGGGTGGCGCAGGTTGTAACACCATCAACTATGCGACGAATTACGGTATCCACGGTGTTGAGTGTATCGCGGTCAATACGGATGCCCAGGTACTGAAGTTGAATAAGGCTTCCGAGAAGATACAGGTCGGGACTAATCTCACACAGGGCCTGGGTGCTGGCGGTGATCCCGAGATCGGCCGCAAGGCGGCTGAAGAATCTAGAGAGAAGATTCGCGACGTATTCAAGGACGCTGACATGGTCTTCATTACTTGCGGCGAAGGTGGCGGTACAGGTACTGGTGCATCACCGGTCATTGCTGAAGAGGCAAAGAACGCAGGGGCCCTGGTGGTCGCAGTTGTGACGCGGCCCTTTGAATATGAGGGTGTTTGGAGGATGACGAATGCGGAAGCAGGAGTTGAGGAGTTGAAGGAAAACGTCGATACGCTGATTGTTATCCCGAATCAGAAGCTGATCGCCGTGGCGCCCAAGGATCAGTCGATCATCGAAGCGTTCCGGCTCGGCAACATGGTTCTCTTTAATGCGATCAAGGGTATTGCCGAGATGGTGACCAAATCTGGTTTGATCAACCTGGATTTTGCTGATGTACGTACGGTAATGGTTGAAAAGGGAACCGCAGTCATGGGTTTGGGTCTTGGCGAAGGCGAGAATCGTGCGATTCAGGCTGCCCAAGCGGCAATATCATCGCCCCTGCTGGATGACGTATCGATCAAGGGTGCGAGGGGTTTACTGATAAACGTCACAGGTGGACAGGATCTGACGTTGGCCGAGACAAACGAGGCAGCATCCTTGATTACTAGCGAAACCGACAGTCAACCAAAGGTCATAACCGGTGTGGTCATAGACGAGTACATTGGAAACAAGGTAAGTGTTATGGTGGTTGCTACCGGCATAAAGGATAAACTGAGTGAGGAACCTATCGATTTCAGTAGCCGCAAAGAGAACCTTGAGCTGCCGACATTCAAGCGTCGGGAAGTAAGAAGTGAAGGCAAGGACAAGGTCTATAATGAGAATGATTTGGAGGTGCCGACCTTCTTAAGACGCCAGATAGACTAGAAAGTCAATAGCCGCTCAAGTAGTCGGTCCTGACAAAGGAGTACTATGGGCAAGAATCTCATTGTGATTGGTGGTGGACCAGCCGGGCTCACGGCAGCGATCTATGGTGCACGGGCAGGTTTGGATACGCTGGTGATCGAAAAGGCGGTGCCCGGCGGGCATGCGGCAACCACGCATTACATAGAGAACTATCCGGGGTTTCCAGACGGGATTAGCGGTTTCGAGCTGGCCGAGAAGATGAAACAACAGGTATTACGTTTCGGTATTGAGATCGTAGGCACTGAAGCGCAGGGTATTGAGCACAGAAATAGTTCATTCACCATAAAAACTGACAGCAGAGAATTCAATACGGACGCCTTGATAATTGCCATTGGGACAGATTGGAAAAAACTGAATGTGCCAGGTGAAGACGAATTGCGGGGACGCGGTGTTTCCTATTGCGCAACCTGCGATGGACCGCTCTTTAAAAAACGCAAGGTTGCAGTGATCGGATGCGGGAACTCAGGCGTCCAGGAGGGCAAATTCTTGTTGCAATTTGTTGAACGGATAACCTTTGTGGAATTCCTTCCGCAGGTGACGGCTGGCAAGTTGATATACGATCGTATAAAGGATGACGAGCGTGTTGAATTCTTCTTGAACCATGAAGTGGTCAGCATTAATGGTACTGAGAGAGTCGAGGCGATCACCTTGAGGGATCGCGCGACACAGAAAGAGAAGAAGATAGGTCTGGATGGGGTTTTCATTTACGTGGGCCTCAAACCTAACACTGGTATGCTGAAGGGCTTTATTAACCTGGATGAAACGGGCTTTGTGATGGTGAATGAGCGAATGGAGACTTCGGTGCGAGGTGTGTACGCAGCCGGCGATGTTTGCTGCAAGACCATAAGGCAGGTGGTCACCGCGTGTGCCGAAGGAGCAACCGCGGCAATCAATGCGTACCATTATCTTGAGTCAATTGAATGACTTTTGAGATGAATATATGGGGAAAATATGGTTCGCATACAAGATTTGAAAATTGTGATTTAAATTGGTTAAGGTCGGGATGGGTGTGCGACGAGGGTTGAGATGACGGAAAAGGATGATCTAATGGTTGGGGTAGGGAAGATTGAAACGAAACCAATACACGAACGGAAATTGTACTATATTTACTGGTATCTCAACCCTCGTCTGTTATTAAAAAACGTAATAATATGAGGAATGTAATCGATTTTTGGTTAGTTGGACTTAAGATGGGTGTTAGGTTAGGGCGGATAGAGAATGGTTAAGGTGCTGATGGGTGTAGGACGAGGGTTGAGATGACGGAAAAGGATGATCTAATGGTTGGGGTAGGGAAGATTGAAACGAAACCAATACACGAACGGAAATTGCATTATACTAATGGCGTTTCAACCCTCGTCCGTTGTTACACAATGTGACACTACGAGGAATGTAATCGATTTTTGGTTAGTTGGGCTTAAGATGGGTGTTAGGTTAGGGTTGTGACGTAAGATGTAAGACGGGTGTTGGCTTAAGTGCCGTAAGTTGGACTTAAGATGGGTGTGAGGTTAGGGAGCAGAATGCTAAGCTAGACAGCTTCCTGCTCCCTTTCCTTCTTGTGCTAAAGGTGTTGGTTTCGAAAGATGATTCGGTTTCGTTTGTCGCTCATCGAAACCGACTAACGACAACCGATCTTCATGAAAATAGTAGATATTTGTGATTTGACGAAATCTATAGAAAATGGGTAGAGGCCGGGGTTGGGACGCTTTATCCAGCATCTCAACCCCAACCTTTTGACTATTACTTGAGCAGTACTGTCTTTTTGACTTCCTGATGGTCGTCGGTGT
>JASFEK010000028.1:0-14754 GCA_050124875.1 Caldifarciminota bacterium
TAGCAACAGTGGTTGGCTTGAACTCCTTGGTTGCGGCATGGTCCACCCTACTGTACTGAAGAATGTCAAAATCTCTCCGGCAAAGTACTCAGGCTATGCACTAGGCATGGGTGTGGAACGGGTTGCCATGGTAAAATACGTTATCGACGACATCCGGGTATTTTTCAACAACGATGTAAGGTTCTTGGAGCAATTCTAGCATGAAGATGATTACGGAGATAATAAGAAAGATGACGGAGATAGAAAAAGGGAAAGCGGCCGCGAACTACGGCCATCTCTGTAATCTTCTGTTATATCCCTGTTATCATACCGGGCGAAGCGTGGAAGTGAGGTAGAGGTGCTGTTCTCGATCAAGTGGTTAGAGGAATTCTTACGGGTAAAGATCAACATCAACAAACTAGAAAAGGTATGCTTGAACCTTGGTCTGGAGGTGGAAGACCAAATCGAATATGCACCCAAGGGAATGGTGATCGGGCGGATCACATCGCTGAAACCACATCCTAAAGAAAAGAACCTTGATATCCTCAATATTAAGCTTGAGAAACCCGTACAGATCGTCACCGCAGCCAAGAATCTAACGGTTGGAGATCTTGTACTTGTCGTGCCAGCCGGTGCGGAGCTGAACGGACACCCGGTTGAAAAGAAGGACTTCAACGGTGTTCAGTCGCAGGGTATATTAGTCAGTGAACAGGAACTCGGTCTGGCCGAGACATCGACCGGTGTGATCGTCCTGGACCGGGGTAAGGCAGGGGCGCCGTTCACAACTTATTTCGACAATCTGGTCGTTGACGTCGGTGCTACGCCGAACCGTCCTGACTGGTTATCTCTTGAAGGCATTGCCCGCGAGATATCCGGCACCCTGGGTATTGACTACGCTAAACTAAGCTCCCTGGACAGGCTATACGCACCCAAGCAACATAACAAGGCCGGTGCTTTCAAGATAAGGATCAAGGACATTGAAAGCTGTCCTAGGTACACGGGCCGCGTCTTTGAGAATGTATCAGTGGCTGAATCACCGTTCTGGTTGAAATGGCGGTTACAGTGCATGGGCATGAAGAGCATAAATAACATCGTTGATACCACAAATCTCATCATGCTACTAACGGGCCAGCCCTTACACCCATTTGATCTTGATCTGCTCAAGGGTGGTGTTATCATCCGCCGGGCACACGCAGGGGAAAAGTTCATTACCCTGGACGGGACCGCGCTCAAACTTACCAAAGAAGACCTTGTCATCACCGATAAGGAGGGGCCGATAGCCCTTGCTGGCATTGTTGGCGCAAAACGTGCCCAGATATCGCAGGCAACAAGGCGGGTATTGCTTGAAAGCGCTTACTTCGACCCTAAACGCATCGGCCATACGGCGCGGCGTTTGGGGATCATGACTGACGCCTCAATGCGATTCGAACGAGGCGCCGACATCGCAATCATTGACGCGGCTTCAGCCATGGCAGGCACACTCATCAAGCAACACGCGGGCGGGCAGGAAAAGGAATTCATCGCCCTGGGCAAGAAAGCGAGTCCTAAGAGAGTGCGTTTCTCACTCACCCGTATGAATGACTTGCTGTCGCTGAATCTCAGCAGCAAACAGGTCAAGGACACACTGAAGAAAATCAGTATCCAGGTTACTGGGACGACAAGAATGGTCGCCAAGATCCCTCATTTCCGGCGGGATATCTGGATCGAGGAAGATATCTATGAGGAGGTTGCGCGCGTCTATGGCTATATGCGCATTCCAGAGACCGAACCGAGAAAATGGTCGGGCCGAGCAAAAATGAACAAGGCGCTTGAGTATGAAGAAAATATCAAGAATTACCTGACCGGGCAAGGTTTCGATGAAACATACAATCTATCTTTGATGTCGGGCCGGACGCTTATGCAATCCGGATTTTCTGATTTTGTAAGAATCCTGAATCCGCTCAACGAGCGGTTTGATTCACTTAGACCAACACTCTTCTTTGGGTTGTTGGACGCTCTGAAATACAATCTGTCAAAAGGGAACAAATCCCTTAAGCTATTTGAGATCGGGAACATCCTGTTATCGAAATCTCCCTTTCAGGAAAGAAAACTGGGCGTGATGCTGGGCGGCCAGCGCTACGAGGACTTGTGGCAAGAGAATGATGATAGGCTTGACTACTATGACGCGAAAGGAGTACTGGAAAGCATCCTGGACGTGCTCCGCATAAAAGAAACCAGTTTCAAGCCGGCGAAAAAAGATGGTTTCGACCAGGGCGTGGTCGTCCGTGCTTCCGGAAAAGAACTCGGATTTCTGGGCACGATCGACGCCAGTTTCTGTAAGGAACCGTACTTCTATTTTGAGCTCACGCTCGATTCACTGTACGACATGGTTAGCGACCCATTCTACATGCCACCCCCGAAGTTTCCCGCCAATACCCGCGATCTCTCCTTCATTACTGCCGAAGACACGCAAGTTCCCGATATGATGAATGTTGTATCCAGGGTCGGCGGACCGGTTCTGGAGAAGGTTGTACTCTTTGATTATTATAAGGGCAAAAATTTGCCAGTGGCAAAAAAAAGCTTAGGATTCCGTCTGCACTTTCGCGCGCCCGACCGAACCCTCACCGACAAAGAGGTAGACATCTTTGTCAAGCGGATAACGGAGGAGATAATGAAAACCTTTAATGCAAGTCTACGAACAAAGGAGTAGCGTTGGACGAATTAGCTAAGCTTGAAGAACGTATCGACAAGTTGATTTCTTTGATCAACGAACTTAAGCAGAAAGTTGAGGATTTAGAGGAAAGTAACGGTCGTTTACAGAACACGAAACAAGAAGTTAAGAAACGGGTCGATGGCTTAATAGAAAAGGTTGATGATCTTATAATATAGGAGATGCGTTGAAGAAAACTGAAGTTATCGTGAACATCTTTGGAAATGACTATCGGGTCATCTCCGATGATGTTGATACCGAACGAATAAAGGAAGTCGCCGAGATCGTCGATGCCAAGATGAAAGAAATCCATCGGGAATTTCCTTTGCCTTCGACAACCAAGATTGCCGTGCTTGCCTGTCTTAATTTGGTTGACGACTATCTCCAGCGCGAGAATCAGTTGAATAAGAAATTGTCTGAAATGGAAGAGAGGATTCGCTCCACGATCCTCAAGATAGACGAAGCAGTTCCTTAATTCGTTCCCTGCGGTGCCCGTGATAGGTATCAAGTCTTGAGCCAACACCCATCTTAAGGGAGCCAAGTTCGGTTAGGGATTTTACCCGAAGCCGACTGGCGCCCACCTTAACCTTGGGTTCAAAGACTTTTTACCACACGGCACTTGCGGGGGGCTTTAAATAGTTAGCCTCCGATGGAGGCAGGGGGTCTTTATGATTACATTTGTTATTATCGCAATCGCCGTTTTAATTCCGGTGATCGTTTTAGCAATTTTTATGTACCTGCGTTACGGTAAGTCAAAACTAGCATATGCCTCGACCGAGGCAACACGCATTATCGAAGAAGCAAAAAGAGAAGCTGATACAAATCGGAAACAAGCGGAAATCTCAGCCAAAGAACACTGGTACACCGAAAAAACGAAGTTTGAAAAAGAAACCGCATCCAAACGAAAGGAGCTGGACCGGGCAGAGAAGAGACTGACCGAGAAGGAAAGGGTTCTCGACCGGCATGAACATCTGATCGTCGATAAAGAGAAGGAATTGATGACCGTTCAGCACAACCTCCAGAACAAGGAACGGATCATTCATGCAAAATCCGAGCGCTTCGACCAGATGATACGAGAGCAGAACGAGGCATTGCAGAAAATTGCCAATCTGTCCAAAGAAGAGGCCAAGGCCATGCTCATGAAGAACCTGGAGGCTGAAGCAAGGCACGAGGCGGCCTCGCTCATTAATCAGATCAAGGAAGAGGCCAAAGCAAAGGCTGAGGATAGTGCTCGCGAAGTAATACTTCAGGTTATTCAGCGCTGTGCCACATCACACACTGCCGACACTACGATTTCCGTAGTACCGATCCCCTCGGATGAGATGAAGGGAAGGATAATCGGGCGTGAAGGAAGGAACATCAGGTCCTTCGAGAATCTCACGGGCGTCGAAGTCGTGATCGATGACACCCCGGAGATGATATCTCTATCTTGCTTCGACCCCATTAGAAGAGAAGTCGCGCGTATCTCAATGGAAAAACTGATCACCGACGGCCGGATACATCCTTCAAGGATCGAGGACGTGGTGCAGAACGCACGCAAGGAAATAGAAGGTATCATCAAGAACACGGGCGAGGAGGTAGTCCTGGAACTCGGCATAATCGGCGTATCCCCGGATGTCATCAAGTACCTGGGCAGGATGAAATACCGCACGAGTTACGGGCAGAACCTATTGCAGCACTCCAAAGAAGTCGCCTATCTATCCGCCCTGCTCGCCCAAGAGCTGGGCTTGGATCAGAGCATATCGAAGCGGGCCGGCCTGCTGCATGATTTGGGCAAGGTAGCAGACGGCACGTTTGAAGGCTCTCACGCCCATGTAGGCGCTGAAATCGCGGAGAAGTTCGGAGAAAGCGAACTAATCACCAATGCTATCGCTGCTCATCATGAAGAAATCAAACCCATATCGCCATATGCCGCAATAGTCGAAATCGCGGATTCAATTTCAGGATCCCGTCCCGGCGCCCGCCGTGAGACAATAGAAGCCTACATAAAAAGGCTGAATACGTTAGAGGAAGTCGCCTCCTCTTTCGATGGCGTTGAGCGGGTCTTCGCCATTCAGGCCGGACGTGAGATAAGGGTCATGGTCCATCCGGAAAAAATCTCTGACCTCCAGGCTGAAAATCTGGCCCATGACATTGCGCGCCGGATTGAGAAGGAAACCCAGTACCCCGGCCAGATCAAGGTCACGGTGATCAGGGAAAAGCGGGTAGTGGAAACGGCTAAATAACATTTCGAATTTCGGAATTCGAATTGCGAATTTGATCGCATAACAGAACGGACAACGTCCCACGTCACAAAACCGTGACCATTGGACGCCAGCCGCTACGGGCCTCGTTGCCCTTACCGCCTCACATTACCTTTCTAGAGAATGATCCCCAGCACATCTGCGGTCAGGATGATCATGTAATGCAGCAAGAAACACGGTAAGAAGCTGCGCGCACGCAAGCCAATCAAACCCAGAAATATTCCTCCAAATATCGCTCCGTAGGCCTCGAGCTGCGGTTTCTTGAAGTGTACGATCGCAAATGGGATGGCCTGTACCAACACGGCCATCCGTCCGAACTTGCGCTCCAGACCGAAGAGCATGAAACCCCGGAAGAAGAACTCCCACCCCAGCAAGTACCACATTTGAATCAGCTGATAGAATAGAAAATAGTGCAAGCCTTGAGATGATCTCCGGTATAGGGGATATACGTTCTTGAGGTTCGTGAACTTGAATGCGATGATGAGAATGACCAGGAAAATTGCGTAGAAAACCAACACATCCCTTAGCCATTCTTTAGGTTTACCAAGACTGATTCCAAAATCCTTTGGACTGTGCTGGAAAACAAAATACAGCAAAAAGGGCGTAATCACATAGATCGCGCCAACCACAATGAGTCTTTCCAGAAACGTTTCCCTTGGCAGTATGAAATGAGTCCGTTTTAGAAAATAGACGAAGAGCAAAATGGTGGTCGAGTAGATTACAATGAGTACCGTTTCAAGATCGATCGCCTTCAGTTCACGAAGATAATGGTCAAACACCTGGCGCATAAGCCATTATAACCATCCTCCTGTAGCAATCAAGAAAGTCATGGGGTCAAATCTAGACATTGGACAAATCCTTTCATCTTCCGCGAATAACTTCGCATGCATATTAACACTTCAAATTTGCTGCGGTAAGGCGGGTATGGCTTTCTTGTCCAATGTCAAGATTTGACCCCACTACCTGCACCTTGATTTTCCCATAGAAATATCTACAATACAGTGTGTGTATTATTCTAACAGTACTGTTGTTTGCCCAGACACCCCAACCAAGAGAAACAAACCCGGCCAAGATCGTTGTCAGTACTGGCTTCGGCCTGTACCAGACCCTGATCTCGCCCTCCCAGGGGGATGTGTGCAACTTCGAACCATCATGCTCGCATTTTGCCAAGGCATCAATTGAAGAATATGGTATGGTTTGGGGCGCGCTCATGGCTTCGGATCGATTACAGCGCTGTAACCCATGGGCATTGGGATCATTCGATAAGTACTATTCCGGAGTAAAGGGATACAAAATACATGATCCGATTCACAATAACTACATATTCGGCACGATAAGAAAGGAAGACCCCGAAGCGCATCATCAATACTTACCAGGACGCAAGACATCCTTTCCTGAGCAATGAGTATCACAATCCTGCTCCTGATTTGTCAGGCTGAGCTGTTTCAACCACAGGACATGATAAAATTCGCCGATCACCTGTTTGCCCAGGAAGACTACGCCGCCGCGCTACACGAATACCGGCGCTACATATTCCTCGGTGATTCAGTCGGAGATGGGGTATATGAGAGAATCATTGAATGCCTTGTCCAGTTGGGCAGATACGACGAAGCGATACGCGAATCCACGCATATCAATGACACGAACAAGCGGAACTACACTCAAGGAATTGTCTTTTTTGCTGCGGGTGAGATGGATTCATCACGAACATACTTGGACCAGGTGGCGGTCCCGTATCACGATGAAGCACGTGAATTGATCGGCTTCGGGTACGCCTACGAATTCAATTTCGAGGCCGCTGCAGATTACATCGAACTGCCTGAACATGAACCTTCGTACAAAAAACCGGCACTGGGTGCGCTGTTTTCAATCCTCCCCGGCGGCGGGCATTTCTATGCCGGACGCTTTGGTGACGGGCTCTATTCTTTGCTTCTCATCAGCACCGCAGGTTTACTATCTTATTATTACTATGATCGTAACGAGGATATCAAATTCGGATTCGCACTGGGTGCAGCAATACTCTTATACGCTGGCAACGTTTACGGCGGCATCAATTCGGTGCGCAATTACAATTACTACCAGAACGAAAAATACCGGCAAGAAATCATGGGAATCAAGTAAATACCCGGCCATGTGGATCATGCTCGCACTCTGCTCTCAATTCACCCTGGCTGATTCACTATATGCGCGCGGTTATTACGAAGAAGCGCGCATTGAGTATTCCAGGGTATTCTTCCTCGACCCTGAATCACGGCAAGACATTGAGGCAAGGATGCATTATGCAATATCACTACTGAACATGGATCAGGCAAGCGGTATCAACGAGCTCACGATATTGGTCGATGAATTCCCCAAACTGCCGGCCGGGGTCCGGCGCGAGATCGCTGAACAATACCTTGATGCAAAGAGATATTACCTGGCAATAGCCCTGCTGCACGACACCGATGAACAGGATTTGCTGGGGATGGCTTATCTGCTGGATGGCAAGTACGCCAGCGCGCGGACCATCTTTTTTGAAACCGGGAATACAGCGATCGTCACCCTGATCGACGACTATTTGACGAATCCTGAAAAATCCGAAAAGACCGCGGCTCTCCTCTCGCTGTTCTTGCCCGGTGCGGGTGAGGTTTACGCTGGTAATCCTTTCCAGGGATTGCGGGATTTTCTCATGAACCTGGGCTCGGGATACCTGGCATACAATGCTCTGAGACAACAGAAATACGTAGATGCTACGCTCGTCTTTGTGTTTTTGCTCAATCGCTTCTACCTCGGATCTATCTATAATGCCCAGAAAGCGGCCATCGAACATAATGAAAAGAAACGCCGGGAATGGCTGGATAATATCCGGCAAACGTACTACCAGACTTCATCTGCAAGAAAGCGCTAAAAAACACGAAAGTCGTGTAGTCTTGACAATACACGAGTAATGAGTATAATTCGCAAACTATCGATGTTTAGAATCCACGCTATTTCTCCATATTCGTAGGAGAAACGGGCCTATAGCTCAGTTGGTTAGAGCGCACGCCTGATAAGCGTGAGGTGAGTGGTTCGATTCCACTTAGGCCCATAACCGGAAGGGTAGAAAATTAGTGCAATAGAGAACAGCACTCAGCTATCTCCGGTCGGTCAGATTGTACCAATTTGTGGTACAATATAAGCTTCGAAATGAGGGCCATTTCTTTGTGCCCTAAGTGGTGATAAAAAAGGAGGAAGTATGCTTAGGATAGCAACACTACTGACAATAGTCGCTTGCTTGACAATAATCGGCTGCCAGCCCCCTGAAGGCATGGCTGGAGTGAGCAAGGAAGAATACGATACAATGATGAAGAAAGTAGAAATGCTTGAGGCTGATGTGGTCAGTATGCAGGAAGCCATGGATGGTTTCATTGAGCAATACAACATGCATATTGAGAAGCATCACAAGGGTGGCACCACGGTAACCAAACCACCCACACAGGAAAAGCCAACAAGAGTCGGTGGTAAATAAAACAGTCAAGGAGGAAAACATGAATAAAATCGCAAGAATAATCGCACTGGGAACGCTTTCATTAGCCCTGGTCGTGCTAGTCGGATGCGGAGATGAAACCACAGACGGTGAACCACAGAACTTTGCTTTAGCCGCAGGTACCGATGGTTTGGAGGTCGTGCTCACCTGGGAAGAACCGGTTGATGGCGAACCAGATGACTACATCATCTATTTCCGTGAAGTCGGTACAACAGACTGGGTCGAAGGCGCAACAGTCGCCGGTGATGTTTTGACGTACACCCACGATCCGAGCGAAGCAACTGGTGATTACTACGTAGCAGCTGATTTCGGCGGTGATGAATACGATTCAGATATCATGACCACGATACCGGTTCATACTGCTTCAATGATAATATATGAGTTGGAAGCTGCGGGTAATGCCGGCTACGGCTGGGGTTTGTCCAGTGACTTCACGGGCAGCACCTATTCAATGGCCAATGATGCCAATGCTGCGTTGGTTGATTTCTACATCACCAACTTCGTGGATGATCCAGTAGGCGGACCGTGGGGCGCTCCTTGGAGCATAGCCAGTCCAGACCTTGCTCCAAATGACCCAGGTGGAAGTTTTGTGCCTACTGCCAACTGGCGCCAGAACTGGTTCTCGGATCCAATCACGGATCCGCAAGCAGCTCTCCCCAACTACGGACCGACCACCTTCTTCAACTACACAGAAGGTATAGAGACCGATCCAACCTATATTGGTGTCTATCTTGGTACGGAAGAGCACTATGGATTAGTGATGTTCAGTGGCGTGAATCCCATTGCTGGCTCCATCAATGTGGAAGCATGGTTCCAGACAGTTCAGGGTCTGCGTCTCATCGCACACTAAGCTTGCAAGCAATTGAGAAAAGGCGGGCTTAAAGCCCGCCTTTTTTTTTAGAGATTGCTTTATTAATTACAGAATCACTCGGTTGACTTCCTCTTTTTTTGGAGATATAATACAGTCCTAGGAGGTAACTTGAAAAAGACAATACTCACAATCATCCTACTAACCGCGGTGTGCTTTGCGCAATGTCTTTCAGGGCCGATAAGCACACGCGTTGGAATTAAGACCGGCTTCAATCCCGGAACTTACGAACCAGGTGACAATCTCGGTAACATGAAAGGCACGGGCATGCATTTTGGACTCGGCATGGGTACTGACATACTCAACTTGATTGCACTCGACATGGGTGCACAGTTCAGAACAACTAGCTACGGCCGAGAGGAACCGTTGGGCCGCGTAACCCATTCGTACAACAACCTGTATTTTCCGATCTTCCTGTCAATAAAGGCCGGGATGCTGCCTCTGATCTCACCCTATCTGGGCGCTGGTATCGGCATAAATGTGCAGTTTGAGGGCAGAAGGAAGTGGGAGCCTAATGGTGTCGCCGTAGAAACCGAGCTCGCTGGCGGAACCAATGCGTATGTTATTCTCGGCCTCGGCGCCGAAATAAAACTCACCAAGTTCAGAGTCTGCCCTGAATTCACGGCGAACATCAAGCCAACGTCTGAAGACCAAGATGATAAATACACGGATCTTCACTTTTCGGTCGGGCTCTTCTACGCCCCATAACCCCCTTTGATGCGCGAATACGGCATTGACATCGGTTCGGTAAGCCTCAAGCTTGCCGTGTTCGAGGATAAGGAACTCATCCGGACGCTCTATGTTAAGCATCAGGGACGCCCTTATAACCTGCTGCTCGATATTCTGAAACAAGCATCAATTGACCGCCTGATCCTTACCGGGCAACTTGCCAAACCGCTCACCGACATACTCGGTGGCCTGCGCGTCAATGAGGTCGAGGCAACCTCAACCGGCGTCATGCACTTCTGCCCGTCGGTCAAATCGATCATTGAGATCGGCGGCGAAGACTCAAAGCTGATAAATATCCAGAACGGGGTCAGAGACTTTGCGTCAAACACCATATGCGCCGCCGGTACCGGTATATTCCTGGACCAACAGGCCCGACGATTGTGCTATGATATCGAGGAACTCGGCACGGTTGCATTGGGGGCAAAGAACCCGGCCCGCATTGCGGGACGCTGCTCGGTTTTTGCCAAGAGCGACATGATCCATCTTCAACAGATCGGCACAAAACCCGATGATCTGATCGCCGGACTCTGTCTTGCCCTGGCGCGGAATTTCAAAAGCGTCATTGCCAAGGGAAAAGAAATCGAAACGCCGGTCGCCTTTGTCGGCGGCGTGGCGGCAAACCGCGGCATGGTCAAGGCGTTCTACGAAACCCTTGATATCTCTCCTGACGAGTTATTGGTCCCAGAACATCATAATTGCATCGGTGCAATCGGCGCTGTGCTGGCGGCTCGGCACATACGTGAACAAGCAGACTATCGCGGCCACGCAAGCTTAGAGGAATGGCTGGCCCTACCCAGAATAGTAAAAAGGCTTCCACCCCTGGATGGGAAACACAGATTGCTACCGTCGATTGGCGCCTGCACGCCGAAGGATAAAACAAAGGCCTATCTTGGTGTTGATGTTGGCTCGATATCAACCAATCTTGTGCTCATCGACGGAGCAGGCCGTGTCCTGGGCCGCAAGTACCTCTGGACCAAGGGGCGCCCCATAGAAGTAGTATTATCCGGGCTTGCTGAACTGAAAGCCGAATTGGGCGAGAAGGTCGAGATCTGCGGTGCCGGGACCACCGGATCAGGCCGTTATCTGATCGGTGAATTCATTGGTGCGGATATCATCAAGAACGAGATCACTGCCCAAGCCAGAGCCACGATTCAGGTTGACAAGGAAGTAGATACGATATTCGAGATCGGCGGCCAAGATTCCAAGTTCATAAGCCTGGAAAACGGTACGATAGTTGATTTCGAAATGAACAAGGTATGCGCTGCGGGCACTGGTTCTTTTCTCGAAGAGCAAGCACAGATTCTTGGCGTCGCGCTCAATGACTTCGGCGATCTTGCACTGAAGGCAGAATCACCCATAAACCTCGGTGAACGCTGCACCGTGTTTATCAATTCCGAAGTTGTCCACCATCAGAAAGACACCAATGAACGGGAAAATCTGCTCGCCGGGTTAGGCTATTCAATTGTCTACAACTATCTCAACCGTGTTGTCGGCGATAAGAAGATCGGAGAAAGAATTTATTTACAGGGTGGCGTGGCTGCTAACCGGGCCGTGGTCTCAGCATTTCAGCAAGTCTTGAATAAAGATGTCACCGTACCCCCAAATTACGATGTTACCGGCGCAATCGGCATTGCCTTGATCGTCCGTGAAAGCGACATACAACACACACACTTCAAGGGTTTCGATCTTGCCTCGAAACAGTACGCTTCAAGGTCGTTCACATGTCATGATTGCAGCAATGAATGCGAGATAAACGAGATCACGATTCAGGGAGAAAAGCCTATCCACTACGGAGGTCGGTGCGGTAAGTACGAAGAAAAGGAAAGGCAGGGCAAGAGCAGCATCCCTGATCTGTTCAAGATGCGTAATGAGATCTTCTTCAAGACTGAAAACCTAGAGGGCATTGAGATCGGCATACCGCGCTGTTTGATCATGTATGAATTGTTTCCTTTTTTCTATGAATTTCTCAAGCAGCTAGGATTCAAGCCGGTCCTGTCTGGACCGACGACCCGGAAAACAATCGAACGCGGCGCTGAATTATCCGTCGCCGACACGTGTCTGCCGGTCAAGGTTACCCTCGGCCAAATACAGGCCCTTCGGGACCAGGATATCAAGCACTTCTTCATCCCCAGCGTGATCACCATGCCTCCCCAGGATGAAATTTTCCCGCGCAGCTATGTGTGTCCATATGTTCAGTCAACCCCTTATTTCGCACGCGCGATATTTGGTAAAGAAATACAGGTCTATTCACCCTACCTGCATTTTGACCGGGGAAGATCTGGCATCGAGGAATCGCTCATCATCTTCGGAAAGGAATTCGGCAAACCGAAAAAGGAAGTCAGGCGGGCAATCAGCAAGGCTTTCCTCTACTGGGCAGATGTTCAGAAAAAGATAAAGAATTTAGGCGCACGGGTCCTGCGTGACCTGACGGGTCCCGCATTTGTGGTATGCTCAAGACCTTATAATGGCTACGATCTAGGGATGAACCTCAACCTGCCCAAGAAATTCCGGGATCTTGGTATTCTGGCGATCCCCGTCGACTTTCTCGATATCGAGTACAAATCAATACAAGATGATTTCAGTAACATGTACTGGCATTATGGTCAGCGTATTCTGGCTGCGGCTGAGGAGATACGTAAGGACGAACGGTTGTACGCGGTATACCTGTCTAATTTTGCCTGCGGTCCCGACTCGTTCCTCACCCGGTTCTTCAAGGAAAAACTTGGACAGAAACCATTCCTGCTCATGGAGATCGACGAGCATTCTGGCGACGCCGGGTTCATAACCCGTGGTGAAGCGTTTCTGGATAGCATAAAAGGCGCACGCCGGACCGGCGAAGCGCGGCGCATTGGATCGCGGAGTGAAGTCAAGACCGGACGGAGAATATATGTGCCCTATATGTGTGATGGTGCCCGCGTCCTTGCCAGCGCCATGAAATACGGCGGCATCGATGCCGAAGTACTACCCCCACCCGACGAGGAATCGGTCAACATCGGCCGGAAGTATACCTCAGGCCGTGAATGCATACCGGCGATCATTACGGCCGGCGATATGGTGAAAAGAATAAACTCGGATGGTTTCATTCCGGAAAAGAGCGGCTTCTTCATGGCCCAGGGTTCTGGACCCTGCCGGTTCGGCCAGTATTACCGGCTGCACCGCATGATACTCGATGACCTTGGTTTTGCCGACGTCCCGATTTATGCTCCGAATCAGGGGCCCAGTCTGTTTGACGACCTCGGACCCATGGGCATGAAATTCCTCATGGCTGTCTGGGACGGCATCTGCGCCGTCGACGCGCTTGAGGCCCGGGCGCGCATGATCAGGCCGTATGAGAAGGAACGCGGTGCGACAAACCGTATATACGAACGCGCCCTCGACGAGGTCTGCCGGTTAGTGGAACGCGGGCAGAGCACAATCCCGCTTCTGAAGAGAGTCCGAACCGAGCTCGATGCAATCGCCGTGGACGATATCACCAAACCCCGCATCGGTATTGTCGGTGAGATATACGTACGCTCTCAACCGTTCAGTAACAACTTTGTCATAGACCGGCTCGAGGAATTAGGTTGTGAGGTTGCCTTACCCTCGATCGGCGAATGGTTCTTGTACCTTAACTTCACCCGGGTAAGGAACTGCCGCTGGTTCCGGCAATACCGGAGGGTCATATTCACCAAGCTATTCGACAAGTACATGAAGCACCGTCAGAAAAAGATCTTCAAGATAATTGGGCTGAAACCAGAGTCCTCGGTTCTTGACATAGTCGACCAGGCGGGCGCCCATGTTCATTCCACCTTGGAAGGTGAGGCGGTCATTACCATCGGCAAGACCATTGATTTCGCCCGCGAACATCTTTCAGGTGTGATCAACGTAATGCCCTTTACCTGCATGCCCGGCAACACAGTAACTACCATATACAAGGGAGTGAAAGAGAAATTTCCAGACTTTCCTCTGTTTAACCTCTCAGTAGACGGTCTCGACCATGCGGTCGATGCCATGCGCCTGGAAACTTTCGTCACCCAGGCAAGGAATTACATGGCCCGGATGTCCCAACGTCTGGATAACGATACCTGGGCCGGACAGCAACAACAAGCACCGATATTCTGAACAAAGTTGTCCCCATTATTGCAGGACTGCATTGACTCGCCGCACAGGTGGTTGTGTCAGGCTGGTGACCTTGACAACCTGGGCATTTGGCATATAATTTTTCTCTGCGGGTGTAGCTCAGGGGTCGAGCATCGGCTTCCCAAGCCGAGGGTCGCGGGTTCGAATCCCGTCGCCCGCTTTCATTGTTCTCTTCGCGAGAGGAGGTATTATGCGAAAAATCCTGTTCTTTTGCTTCATTATTTCAACCATCCTGAACCCTTGTTACGCCGACGTGGACTGGAAAATACTCGTCGTCAGGGTATTCACCGGAGATCAATCAGCAGCCACAAGACTTCTGAAACAGGAATTATCCGGTATTCAGTACAACGCACACATGAGTGTCGGCGACTTCTTTGACATGCATCCTGAGCTGGAATTACCCATATACGAATATCTGAAACGCCCCAAGATCGACCAGCACTATCTTACCGATGGCACAATCGAATATGGATATCATTTGCCTTTGGTCGGCGGTATCATCCAGGAAATCCTGCCAGACGCACAACCGGTAAGCCTCATGGTGCCCATGTTATGCCCGACCTGTAGGCAGCCCTGGCCAGAGCACATACATCTTCCAGAAGGGGTCTCCTTGATCCCCAAA
>JASFEK010000029.1:0-14452 GCA_050124875.1 Caldifarciminota bacterium
TCTTCAAGGTGTTCTTCGTAGAAAGCGGCAACGGCTTGTGAATCAATGACGATTGCGTCGAGCACGACTTTCCTGTACAACCCTTGATCCATTATGGTCTTTATAGCATCCTTGAGCTGTACGACATAACCATCATAGAGATAGTAATTCTTACGCCATGCCAATTCCATACGTAACTCCTCATCGAATATGGTGTTCAAGAGCTCTTCAACTTTGTCCGGCTGTGTGAGGTCCACTTTCGCGAACTGAGGGGTCATCGATTCGTTCCTGTGTATTACATCGGTAAATGTAATATTGCGGCCGTTGACAACCGCGAGGACAATACCCTTACCCTGTTCCGTTGTATCCTTGAGTGCAGCAATGATCGAATCCTGGTACACATCAAGCCTTGCCTTCTTCTTAAGCCGCTCGGTTAGGGCCTTTTCGGCGTCCTGAATGTTTGTACTACGGACCTGCGTTTCTAACTGCTTCTTGACTTCCTCGTAGGCGCGGTACTGCTCGGGTTTGTAGGATGTCACATAGTATATGCCAAAACCCTTGTCAAACGCAATAACATCGGTGAGCGTATTAGCTTCGGTTTTGAACAGAGCGTCCTCAACGGCTTTCGGCTTATGACCCCGGTAAACAACCCCCATCATTCCGCCACTTCGGGCACTGGGCTGGGTAGAGTACGTTTTTGCTAGAGTATCAAAACTCGCGATATCCTTTTTCAATGAATCGAGGAGTATCTGGGCTAGGCTGTCCGATTCCACGACGATTTCCTTACCCATGACTTGTTCGCGTATCTTGTAGTTATCCTTGTTTTCCTTGTAGTATTTCTTCATCTGCTTCTCGGTCGGCTCGGCCTCCTGCATGATCTCGATGGCACGCACCTCGTCGAGGAGTAGCAGCTTGCTCCTTATCTTGAAGTTATCCCGGAAGAATTCCCCGTTCCTCACATCCTGCGTAACAGCACTCGCATAGATGAGGCGCTCCGTGATCATCTGATCGAGTACGGCTCGCTCATCACCGCGTGCAAACTGACCGCCGCGACCAGTCCTCTCGTCGAGTTCCAGCCGGGTGATGTTGTAGCCGTCTATAGACGCAACATAATCCTGGTAGTTCTTCTTGAAACAGCGCTCGACGCCGGTCAGGGAGAAAGAATCAAGCGGGGCCTTGCGGAAACGCGTGGCCACGATCTCATACATACGCGCCGAGTTCAGGAAATCTTCTTCCATCTCCAGAACCTGAGCAAGGCGATAGTATGCCCAACCGTTCTTTTGCTTATGGTTCTCAACCGCGTCCTGAAAGATTTCGGCTGCACGGTTGAAATCCAATAACTTATTGTAGTAAATGTCGCCCTTTTGCAGCTTCCATTCATAAGGGTCCTTATTGCGCCCTATCATATCATCACAATATTGAATTGCCTCTTCATACTGCCCGGTCATCACCAAATTGACATAATCTTGAGGCAATGTTAAGACAAGTGCCAACAGCAAAAACATCTGACCTCCTTTCGTAAGGGTCTATTTTATATAAAATACGCGGACTGTCAAGGCACCGCGCACGATCATTAAGACCTTTACAAATGTCGAATCCTGTGTATATTTTATCCAATGCAAGCCGCAATTGAACTGCACGGCATATCACGGTCATTCAAGAACCATTTCTGGCAGAAAAAGAAGATCGTACTTAAAGACATTAGCCTCAATATTGAAAAGGGAGAGATATTTGGCTTTCTCGGACCCAATGGAGCAGGCAAGACCACCACGATCAAGGTGATAACTGGATTGCTCAAACCGGATTCAGGGAACGTGAGGATCTTCGGCAAAGAGGTGAACTCGCTTGCGGCGAAGCAGAGACTCGGATTCCTACCTGAAGCGCCGTACTTCTACGAGCACCTGACCGGTCGTGAATTCTTGAAGATCCATGCCTTACTCCATGATGTCAGGACTTATGAACCGCGCGTAACTGACCTCCTGCAGAGGGTCGGGCTCGAATCAGCCAGGGATTTGCATCTCCGCAAGTACTCACGCGGCATGCTGCAACGCATCGGTATTGCACAGGCTTTAATCGGCTCACCCGAACTATTGATCCTGGACGAACCGCTGACCGGCTTGGATCCGATCGGCCGAAAAGAAATGAAGGATATCATCTTGGAAGAAAAAGCCAAGGGTACGACAATATTCTTCTCATCTCATATCCTACCTGATGCCGAAGCGGTTTGCGACCGCATCGGCATAATCATCAATGGAGAGATAAGAAGAGTGGGGGCACTTTCCGAGCTCTTGCGCAAAGGTACGAAAACGGACGAGTTATCACTTGAGGAGTGGTTTGTCGAACAGCTAGGGAACCAAAGCACAAGAGCATAGCATGTTAATGTCAACTATTAGCAAGATATACTACCTTGCTGTATAAGGGAGATACATGCACAGGGTTATAGCGATACTTGAGAATACTTTCAAGGAATGTCTACGTCAGAAGATCCTACTGCTTCTCATTATATTCGCAGTCTTGCTCATCGTCGTCTCTGCATTCTTAGAACCCTTTGCACTGGGCGAGGCACCAAAGATATTGAGGGATTTTGGACTTGCTACGGCCTCCCTCTTCAGCATTCTCACCACGATTATCGTTGGATCCGCCCTGCTCCATAAGGATATCGAAAAGAAAACGATCTACACGGTTTTGTCAAAACCAGTTAAGAGAAGCGAGGTAATCTTTGGCAAATTCTTAGGCATGACTTGTCTCGTCTTCGTACTCACAGCCGCCATGCTGTTCATCCACCAGATTGTCATTTTCTTCCACGAGGGGTCGTTCGATCTTAGATTACTGCTATCCTTACCGTTCACAATGGTTGAAATCATGGTTCTACTCGGCATATTGCTTTTGTTCTCGTCTTTTTCCTCGACAACCATGACCTCGATAATGGGTGTAATCTTCTTCGTGGTTGGTCATGCCATGCCCGATTTGAAGCTGTTCGCTGACCAATCAACCGTGTCCTCATTTAAGTCAGTGGCCTATGCATTCTATTATGTCCTGCCTAATCTCGAGAACTTCAACATGCGCATAGATCTTGCCTATGGACTACCGCTCCATGCAGACCGGATTCTTTTCTCGCTCTTATACGGTGTGATGTACATAATAATGCTGCTGTACATAACTAAGCTGATATTTGAGCGACGTGAATTCAAATAGGGTATCACCCAAAGCATTTTGTGCAACTCACAAATCGGTATAGAATGCTCAGAAAGGCTGCATTCCTGTTGATTGTATTTGCACTAGTCATCTTTTTTGCTCTCCAGGTCGACAGCCGGCAAACACCTCACGAGTTCATTGGCGAACTGATGTATTTTCCATCCGGTATAGCACTGCGTGCTGTTTCCATGGGTTTTCATGCCCCATTTGCTGACCTTGTATGGTTACGCTTTATCCAGTATTATGGCGAGCACCGACTGACCGATGCCCGTTTTGAACTGATGTATCATATCTTGGATATTCTTACTACTCTCGATCACAAGTTCTACTACGCCTATTCCCTCGGCGGTCTCATGCTTACCCACGATGCAGGACGGCCTGATCAAGCCCGTAGACTTCTAAAAAAGGGTATTCATGCCAACCCGGACGAATGGCGCCTACCCTTTGTCTATGCATTCATCAATTACGTATTTCTCGGCGATTATCCGACCGCGCAAACTTATTTCCGGATTGCAGCGAACAAACCTAATGCGCCAGACCGACCAAAACGATGGTATGCCTTTGTGACTTATGCAAAAATGGGTGACCTTAAGACATCACTTGCCCTATGGGTCAACCTGTACAACACGACAGACAATGCCGAAGAAAGGGCAATCGCCGAAATCTACATCATGAGCATTAGAATGGAACTGGATATTGAATACCTGAATGAAAAGGTTACTCAGTTCGAAGAGCAGTTCGGCCGTAAGCCAGTTAATCTAAAAGAGCTGGTTACGACAGGAATTGTTGACCAAATCCCGGAAGAACCACACGGCGAAAAATACGTTCTCCGGAATGGTGAAGTCTATTCAACCCTGAAACGGGGCAAGCCGTAGAGATATCTTCTTAGCATCAGCTAATCTTGTTTCTTATCGAATTTGTGTCTGATACCTTCGACCATATGGTTGAAGCTATCTGCGACGTCGTGTATCGCGTCGTTCTTCCGGAACTTCAGCGTTACTGAAAAGTCACCGTTCTCGATCTTCTCCATGTATTGCTTGAGCCGGTAGAGCGGTCCACCAATGCGATGTGAAACGAAAATAACAATTACTGCCAGCACCACGAATACGACGGGCACTATGATGACGAGTGGCTTGACCGACGCTACCAGCAATTCCATGCCAGTGGGGCCGCGGCCATACTCCATAGTGAAATCCACGATCGAGGAAAGTAGGAAGTAATGATTGATGACCGTAGTTACCAGTGTAGCAACGAGTACCATTATGAGCAAAGTGCCCAGCAAACGGAACTGGAATTTCTTATGCGATATATACTGTCTTCTCTGTAGTTTCATATTCACCTCTAAGGCAGTGAAATTTGTATGGGGTTCTTTGCCCCGTAGCCAGTGATTATGTAGGACACCGCAGGTTGACCATGAGCAGTGGGGGTAATTCCGTCTTGCTGGTATGCAGAGTAATAGACAGTACCGCGAACATTTGGCGGTGGCACGGGCGGCGGCGGAACCAAGAGGTTTTCAATAACCTCAAAATGGATGCTGAAAGGGTTCTTGAATCCTGGATGGGGTCGCAGGAGAGCAGTGGGTGGAAACGGAGGCAATCGTACACCTGCGGCGAGTGATATATTTGCGATGTTTGGATCTAGCGGAAATGCATATATCTGTCCAACCCTGGTATCAATGTCGCCTGGATACTCACCGGCTAGCGTGTTGAATTCCTCGGTCGCCGCCTGAACCGAATGCATATTTGCCTTGACGCTCGCTTCCAGGGCACGATTCTTCAAAGCCACATAATTTGGAATAGCGATTGCAGCCAGTATCAAGAGTATGACCACTACGATGATCAGTTCAATGATTGTGAAGCCGGAGGAGAATCTTGGTTTTCTCTGCATGGGGTTCTCCCTAAAATGCATTTCGGAGAAGGGCTCATCACCCTTCTCCGAAACATTCAGCATATAGTAGCGTCAATCGCCTTACTGCCCAGAAGTCATTGTCAGTGGAAGCTCGGCATCAACACCATAGCCATGCACCACATAGCTCACGCAGTTGCTTGGCGAGCCAGCAGCTGGTGCCTGGACAAGATCCAAAAATTCAATGCAGACAGCGCCAGCCAACCCAACAGCAAACGGCGGGTTCGGAGAAGCTGTCCATGCAATGTCATTGGCCGGGACGATTGGGTTTCTGATCGTTATCGGTACCAAAACGTCATCGCCGACGACGAGCATACCCTGTTGGAGGGGATCATTGCCGGCTACTGAGGTTTGAATGGCACCCAAGCCTGAAGCAGCCATGACCTGCTGCTGTAGATCTATCGGGTAGAAACCTTCAGAGATCGTGGCGAAATCCTCTATTGCCAACTGCACAGTGTGCATGTTGTTCTTGACCGAAGCTTCTTTTGCTCTTTTCTGCATGCTGATGAAGTTCGGAATAGCAATTGCCGCCAAGATACCAATGATGACCACAACCACCATGAGTTCGATAAGGGTAAATCCCTTCTTCATTTTTTGCCTCCTTAGCAAAGAATGGCACGACTAGAAAGAAAAATGTGTCCCCGCATAATGATCGGTTACAAATTAACCCGGCTTAACCCTGAGGCTTTAGGACACAATCCGCACGCACATTGGGGCTCACGCCCCATCCCGAAGCAAGAAAGCCACACCCATCTTAATGGAAAATGAATTAGTTGCGAAAGAACATTACATTACTATACTTGCAATTTCCGTGCCAGCAACAAAATCCATAAAACTGATGAAATTACACACCTTTTTGAATGAAATGTGTCTCATTCTGTCTCAAGTGTCTCAATTTGAAACACTTAAGTCTAGAATATGTTGTTTGATTATTTCTATATATGGAACGGTTTGGTCATTTTTTCTTGCGTCTTTTGCCTACCTTGAGTCTCCTGTACAGTGTGGCTCTGCTCACACCCAGGAGCTTGGCCGCCTTTGTTACATTGCCGCTACATTCGTTTATTACACGTTCTATCTCTTCTTCTTGTAGTTGCGAGAGACTCTTTGCCCGTATTTTCGGCAAACCCAGATGCTCGGCGTTGATGCTATGCGAATCGCTCAAGACAGCTGCCCGCTCGATCACGTGACGCAGCTCGCGTACATTACCTGGCCATTCATACCTTCGTAGCACCTCGATCGCCGGCTTCATCAGTTTTCTCTCCCCCAGTTCCTCCCGGCTGCATATCTCGTTGAGGAAGTGCGCGGCAAGTACCGGAATGTCGTCGCGCCGCTGTCTGAGCGGCGGCAATATCAGCGGTATGACGTTCAACCGGTAATATAGATCCTCCCTGAAGCGCTCCTCCTTAAGTTCCTCAGCCAGATCCTTGTTGGTTGCCGCGATGAGTCGGACATTAACCTTCACCGGCCGGGTTGAACCCAGGGGCACGATCTCGCGTTCTTCGAGAAGTCTGAGTATCTTGACCTGCACTGAGGCGGGCGCATCACCGACTTCGTCGAGGAAGAAAGTACCGTCATCGGCAACCTTGAACAACCCATCCTTATCACCCGTGGCGCCGGTAAAGGCCCCCTTCTTGTAGCCGAAAAGCTCGCTCTCGAGCAGGGTTTCCGGAAGGGCTGCACAAGAGAATGTCACAAAACTGCCTTTGGAACGCTTTGAGCGGTTGTGGATTTCACGAGCGAACAGTTCCTTACCCGTACCTGACTCACCCAACAGGAGAACCGTGCTGTCCGTGGCCGCAATCTTGTCGAGCATGTCCATCACGGTCTGCATCCGCTTGCTAGTACCGATGATCTTGGGCTTTCCTTCACCTGGTTGCCGGATATTCGATCTTATCCGCACCACCAGTTCTTCGATTGAGAACGGCTTCAAGATATAGTCGCTCGCCCGGTCCCGTAATGCATTGATCGCAGAATCCATTGAGCCGTATGCGGTTATGAAAATGAAAGGAACTGTCGGATAAATCGCGCGCACCTGCTTCAAGAATGCGAAGCCGTCGATTTCGGGCATCTTTATGTCGCTGATCACGAGATCGAATTTATTCGCTTTAAGCTCATCCACGGCTTGCTTGGGATCTGTGGTGGCGAAGACAGCATAGCCCTTCTGCTCAAGGGCATATGCGAGCCATTTTATAAGACTCGCTTCGTCATCGAGTAATAGAATTCTGGTTCTCATAGCGGAATGGCCTGAACCTTATGTATTGATCTGTTACTTCCTTCTACGCGCAAAAAGCTCGTTGAGCACCAGCGTCAAACTGGGCGCAAACTTGAACTCTCTCAATCCGTCCCGCTGGCGCAAGGCAATGGTCATCCCTATACGAGCTGACCCGACATTGCGTAGGGGTATACGGAAATCAAGGTCAATCCCGTGCTCGGTCACCCCGTCAATATACCAGGGATTATAAAAATAAGCAAAACGAGCTGCGCCGCGTTTTGCTGACAGCCGGAAGCGATGAGGTGATTTGTAGGACTCTTCACTCCAGAAAGAGCGCTCGTACATGAAACCCAATCCCCACTCACCGATCGGCGGGGTGAGACTTACTGATAACCGCTCCGGCAAATCGATGAAGAGCGTGTCTTCATCAAGTTTCGTCATCCGGAGCCGGCTCAAACCCTCGTAGGCAACCGAAAAGAACTTGTGTTTCATTCCAAAGTTGAATATGCGTCCTCGGTACCGGTAGGTAAAAGTATCGACGAGGCCGTACCCGCCAATTGAATAGGTCCATATTTCCCAGGCATTTCCAAAGAGATACGAACCGGTCGCTACGATGTCAAATGTACCCAACCTCTTGTTGATCCCGGCAAAGACTTCCTCAACACCACCTTCGCCCAGGGCGTGGATCTGCAGCGAGCTGTCCTGCAAATAGATATCATGATTCTGACTTAATCGTTCCATATTCCCCACCGTGACGGAGAAACCACTGACCACCGGAACGGAAAGGCTAAAGTTAAGGGGATTCGTCCAGAACACACCACGATACTCGCCCGCTTCGTTAAGCAATGTGTACTCTGGATTCATCGTGAACCCGACCTGACCTAATGTAGTATTCTCAATGAACGGTGTTTGGAAAACACTCAAGTCTTCACCGATACCGTTGATCGAGAATACTGAGGCGTTGATCAAGAGCGCAACTATTATGGTAAGCATATTCAACAGGTTATACTAACGCGGCTCGGGAGGAAGCACGTAGCCAATATTCAGTCGATGAGATCCAGGAACGATCTCTACGCGTGATACGTCATAGGTCTGGGGGCTGATCTGAATATAGAATCCGAAATTCGAATCCGGGTATTCGATCATTCGCTGTGCATGTTTAACGATATCGATGGTGACGAGTGAATCACCGGTCGCGACCCTCTCGAGCGCGATGAGAGGTCCGGTCGGAGTATCGAATGTCGAGAAGGGTTCGAGTAATTGACGTACCCCGACTTCGATCGAATCCCGATAACTGAAATAGTGAGAACACCGAAAGGAGAGCTCAGCATAGACCGCCGTTGAACTATCAAGCAGCGCATCATAATTGAACTTCACGAAATTCCGATATACCCATCCCGAACCGATCCAGTCGTCGAACAGTGTGGGCTCGGGCCCATTCACGATGTAGCAATCGGTTTCCGCGAATATCGGTATGCTAACGTCGTTCTTCTTGAGCTCAAGCCTTGCCGCATTGGCACCCTCCTTGCTAGAGAAGTAGCAGAAACCAGTATCACGCGGCACGATGATCATCCCCTCGGCAGCCTGTATCTGCGACAGTTCAAGATAATTGAAATAAAGTACAATTGAATCAGCTTCCGTGACACCGTGACGCAGCGAATCGGGATCGAAATCTCCACCGGGTTCTTGCCACATTTCATCGTAGCTGCGACGGGTCCACGTCGCCTCACCCTCGTCGAATTCAACATCCATCAGGTGAATACTGAAGGCGATGGTATCAAGATCGAATTCCGTATTGAGATTGAGTACCAGTTTTATTTCATCCAAACCCTGATACGCCGAATCCGGGAATTGAAAACTGAGCATGGCGTGGGCCTGGTATTCATCATTCATCCCGAAGACCAGGTTCCGCGCCGCACCGGCATTCACTTCCTTATAATCAGTGAAGCTCGTGAAAAGTGTGAGATCCGTGAACTGGGGTTCGAAATCACCGCGTACGCGTAACTCGCCCTCGCCGACCGGCAGTTCATTACAGGCAATCAACGCCAGGAAGAGCAGCGTAAGAAGTCTCTTCATTGCCATAATCATAACCATATTTTCAGATAAGTCAAGTTCATTTCGCAGGTAGGTCCTTACCCTTCCTTCCTGCCGCGTAGTAAGCAGGTCAGCAGGGCCGCGAATTGCCCATGGTCCTCTACACGTGCCGCGCCGTCTATCCGGTAGCCGACAAAAAAACAGCCGGCGTTGCCCGCCGCTGCCGCATCGGTCAGTGTATCACCGAGAAAGACCGTTTGCCCGGGCCGCGCACCCAGATGTTCGCAAGCCTGATGTATCATTGCCGGTGCTGGTTTTGGTTGCGGTACATCATCGGCCGTGACCACGGTTTCGAAGTAATCGGCCAGGCGGAAATGCGCCAGCGTCTCCCTGACAATAGGACGATGAGAATTGGTCACACATCCGATACGAAGTTCGAGCTCATCGACGAAACGCAGGATGCGCTCCGCTCCCGGCTCCAACCTGAGGTAATGAACGTATTCGTGGTAATGGTCGGAAAAGTACTGCCTGACTTCGTTGCTTGTCCGTCCGGGCATGAACATCTTCACGTCATGATCAGTACTATGTCCCCACTGCTTGCGGAACTCTTCTTCGGTGACCGGCGCAAAGCCAAAGTGTAGTAGAGCCTGTTGAAACTGATGGAACCAGGCATAGTAACTATCAATGAGCACCCCATCCAGGTCGAAGAGCACTGCCCGGACATCATGACCCGCACGTAGCATGGTCTAGTCTAATCCTGCAAAGAGAGTTGTCAACAAAAACGCACCCGGACAATAGGCTGCCGTTTGCAGAACATAATATGCAGAAAGCATGAACACGATCGCCCTTGACACTTCCTGATATTTGGTTATATTTAATTGTGGCAACCTCAAAAATGCCCATATTACAGGAGAAAATCAGTACTATCATCTTGGCTGCCGGTATTGGCAAGCGCATGCGTTCTAAAACGCCAAAGGTCCTTCATCACATTTTAGGCAGACCCATAGTCGGTTTTGTACTGCAAATTGCCCGCGATATTCCCAGCGAACAGATCGTGCTGGTGGTTAACAGTAAGCAGCGTGACGCCTATCAGATACTGGGTGCCGACATACACTATGCGATTCAAGAAGAACCCCTGGGCAGCGGCGATGCGGCATTGAAGGGTATTGAAGCGGCGCAGTGCAATACGGTCCTGATACTATGCGGAGATGTCCCGTTATTGAAGCTGCAAACAGTGGCTGGTTTAGTAGGCAATCATAACGAACAGAAGGCGGATCTGACAATATTGACCTGTGATATGAAGAACCCTTATGGCTACGGTCGAATTCTCCGCAAGAGCGATGGCTGGATCAGCGCGATCATCGAGCAGACCGATGCCACGCCGGTCGAGCAGAAGATCACCGAGATCAATGCCGGTGTCTATTACGGACGCAAGGATCTACTCTCTTCAGCACTTGCCCAGATAACCAACAACAACGAGCAGGGCGAGCTATATCTGACCGACGCGGTCAAGGACATTGCATCGCGCGGCAAGAAGGTGGGTGCCTATATGATCGATAATGAGGATGAAATAATCGGTGTAAATACCAAGGCGCAGCTCACCCAGGTACGGACGATCGTCAAGCAAGGATGGTTTGAACAACTGATGCGCCGAGGTGTATATATTGAGGACCCTTCCACAACGAACATCGATCTATCGGTCAAGATCGGGGACCACGTTCACATCAGGCCGCATACGCTGATCGAGGGAGATACGACGATCCCAGCCGGCGAAACGGTCGGCCCCTTTGTCTGGATCAAAGACGGCAAGCACATTGAAAGGCCTGCCTATTGAGATGAACTCCCAGGGCAAGGTACTCCTCTACATACTTCTCTTCATCCTCACCGCCTTCCTGATTTCCATAGTGATCATGTACACACGTGAGGACCCCGATGCGGTGCGCAAGCGTAACAGCAATATACGTGTCGAAGTACTCAACGGTTGCGGTGAGAACCGTCTCGCGATCAAGGTTGCCAACATTCTCAGAAGAAGCGGCTTCAACGTACTCAAGATAGGTAATGCCGCACAACAAGACTTCCTGTACACGGTTGTCATAGAAAGACGCGATGATGACCTGAGCAACGCGAAGTATTTCGCGCGCCGGATCGGATGCAAGAATATCGGCAAGGACATCGATCCAGCCCTACACCTCGAGGTTAGTGTGATACTTGGCCAAGATTACCGGGAATTCTTCAACGATGTCGAAAAAGAATTCTAATAATCGGAACACAGCTGGGGATAGTGCGACCCTGGCCCGGAACATCGCCGCGCTCATCACGGAGAAGAAGGGCGAGGACATACAGATATTCGATTTGCGAGGGCTGTCGCCGATCACCGATTTTTTCGTGATCGCCACCGGCTTGTCGGAAATACACATCAAGACCCTTGCCAACCACATCATCGAGCACGAGGACCCGGGGCATGTTGAAGGCATGGGTGCGGCGAGTTGGGTTCTATTGGATTTCTTCGATGTGATAGTACATTTATTCTCAGCGGACGCACGCGCGTTCTATGGTCTGGGAAGGTTGTGGGGCGATGCGCCAAAATTAGAGTTGCCAGATGATTAGACAGAATCTGAAAGCGATATTCAAAAAGAAGTTCCCGGATGAAGAGATCACGATCGACTACGCACCGAAAGATAAAGAAGGTGATTACTACACCAATCTGGCCTTCCGAATTGCCAGCCGTGAAGGCAAACCACCAATGGAAGTAGCACAGGCGATCGCTGCCCAAATAGAGGATCCTATCATAAAAAAGGTAACGGTCCACAAGCCGGCGTTCATTAACCTAACGCTCAGTGAAGACTACCTCTACGAGCAACTCGCTGCTGTGGGCATGCCGCAAATTGGTCAGGGTAAGAGTATTCTCATCGAATACGTCAGCGCCAATCCGACCGGGCCGATCAATGTAGTGAGCGCCCGCGCCGCTGCGGTCGGCGACTCCCTGGTCCGCCTGCTCACCCGTTTGGGCTACAAGGCACACGCCGAATACTACATCAATGATGCTGGCCGTCAGACCGACCTCATCGCCGAAAGCGTACGGCAGCGTATGATCGAAATCGAGGGTGGCGTTGCACAAATCCCGGACAACGGCTACCACGGCGACTATGTCAAGGATGTAGCAAGAGAAGCCAAGGAAAAGGGATTACAGAGCATCGCAGAGATCAAGGAATATGCGGTCCAGTATTTCATTAATGACCATAAGCGGGTCATGACCGATTTCGGCGTACATTTCGACTACTGGACGCGCGAATCTGATATCTACAAGAAGAACTACATTGAAAAGGTGATGGATACCCTGAGGCGTGAAAATTTGACATATGAAGAAGAAGGCGCGACTTTCTTCAAGGCGAGTGCCTTCGGCGATGACAAGGACCGGGTCATCGTAACCTCGGATAAGCGTAATACGTATCTCCTGCCTGACATCGCCTATCACGCATGGAAGATCGAACGCAAATACGAAAAGCTCGTGGATATCTGGGGACCTGACCATCATGGCCGGATAAAGGGTATAAAAGGCGGTATCCAGGCTCTCGGTCACCCCGCGGATATCTTGCGGGTCTTGATCGTCCAGGAAGTGAAGCTGAGGAAGGGGGGGAAATCCATTTCCATGTCTAAGCGCGCCGGAACCTTTGAGACCTTAGATGGCCTTCTCGTCAAGGTTCCGAGAGATGTAGTACGGTTTTTCTTCCTGATGCGATCTTCTTCCCAACATCTCGATTTTGACCTGGACCTGGCCCTCAAGCAGTCGGATGAGAATCCGGTGTATTACGTGCAATATGCCCATGCGCGCATCAAGAGTATCATTGAATACGCAAGGAAGCAGGGTGTGACACCGGAGGAAAAGGTCAACCTTTCTTTGATCCATGAGAAGGAGGAGCTGGACCTGATCAAGAGCATCGTCAAATTCCCCGAGGTGCTCGAGGACGCAGCCAGGAATTTTGAACCCTACCTGATCGCCTACTACACGATCGACCTCGCCCACGATTTTCACTACTTTTATCAGAAGCATCGGGTGGTTAGCGACGACCACGAACTCACACGCGCGAGACTGTACCTGATCGAGCAGACCGCCGCGGTTCTAAAGAACGGGCTAGATCTATTGGGCGTAGCATGCCCGGAGAAAATGTGAATACAAAAGGGCTCGAAAGGGCTGAGAGAGGGCTCAAAGAGGGCGATGAAGGGCTAACAAAGGCAGGAAAATCCTTTTTCACCTATGCCTTAGCCATCATAGCCTTCTGCTGCCTTCTATTAGCCTTTTTTCAGCCTTCTGAAGGAAGGAGGTTTCATGAATCTTGCTAGTCTATTGTCAAAGGATAGGGTTAACCTATCACTCAAACCCGGCAAGAAAGACGAAGTGATAAAGGATCTCGTGTATACTATCAAGAAAGGACCCGATGCTGAACTGATTGTCTCTACCCTACTGAAGAGAGAGGAACTGGGATCAACTGGCATCGGCAAGGGCATCGCTGTACCGCATTGCCGTTCACTTGCCGTCGAAAAGCTGGAGATCGCGGTCGGGAGAACAACGAAACCGATCAGTTTCAATAGCATCGATAAGAAACCGGTTACGCTCATATTCTTGATCATCGCACCGCCTCAGGATCCTGGAAATCAATATCTAATCACCTTGGGTAAAATCGTTCAGATCGCCAAGGAAATTACCAAGAAGAATCTGATACAGAAGGCCAAGACTGCCGAGGATTTCATAACAACGATCAACGACATTGAAAAGGGCCTGGCAAAAAGGAAATGAGAAATGCCCGAAGTCATAGAAATGCATCTCAAGCTCTTGTTTGACCTCGATAATCTGATCGACGACATGGAAGAACCCTCGTACAAGAAGATCGGATTCAAGATCGATGACCGAGCGAGCCTCGAACTGATCAGAAAGCGGAACGAATTGCTGAAGAAACTCCCCGAAGAGTTGGCCCAGGCTTACGAGATCCTGAAGAAACGCTACCGCCAGGCCATCGCTCCCGTGGAGAGTGACTTCTGTTTGGGTTGCTTCCAGAAACTCCCCACCGAACTGCTGACCAGAAGCAAGGACATAATAAACTGTCCCAATTGCGGGCGCATTCTCTACTG
>JASFEK010000030.1:0-14186 GCA_050124875.1 Caldifarciminota bacterium
TGACACTTCACTCATGACTTCAAAGTCTGTCTCCTGCCTTAGCCTAAGCGGACTCTCGCTCCATTGCTTGAATGTCCCGCTGAGCCCCGCGCCTTCAATGATTATGGCACCTTGCTGGTACATCGTCGCTATTGACTGCAGGTTCTCGAGACCACCGACTGCTTTGAAATGTTCATCCAAGATTGCGTAGGGGTCAGAAAGCGATGCTTTGCCGACTGCAGGACTGCTCAGTACTACAAAACCTAATAAACATGCAAACCTCATGCTCTTGCGCCTCATGACTTCCTCCTGTTACCGAGACTACTCACAACCCTTCTAATGGGCAGCGTATTATAGGGATCAAAAATATCCTCGTTTTGTATGTAAAACCTGAAATCCAACACTGATTACCTCCTCTTCTTTTTTGCCACTGGGTAGAAGACCAGGGTGAGCGCGTATTCAACATCCCCCTTCTTCTCTTCGGCGGCTGCAAAATCATCCAGCAATTTCTGAATCTTCTTGTCTATCTTCTCAATATTGGCAGTAGTAGTACGGATACGCTTTCGGGCGAGCATTGCCTGTTTTTCTTGCTTATCCGGACACATCAATTTACCCGTGATGCTTTCGTTGATTTCCCGCATGGTATTATCCAGCATGTTTGCAAACATCGCCCGGAATTCCCCCTGCAGTCCCTTACCATTGCGCTTCGTCCTGAACATGCTGCTGTCAACTGAGAATCTCTTGGCGACGGTGCGGTAATATTTCTCTAGTGTCCCTCGTTTCTTCTTGGTCCTAACGAGTTTGATAAGACCCACTCGTTCCAGCGATTCAACATGATGATATAACTTCGTCGGTTTCTGGCCTATGATCTCAGCTGCCTGCTTTGCCGTTCTTGGCTTTTCGGCGAAAGCCTCCACAAGCCTTGCCCGCAATGGATGAGCAAAGACCTTTATCTGTTTCAAGTCTTTGAGCATCATGGCTTCCTTCATCAATCCTCCTTATTCACTTATTACCTAATATTCAAGAAAATATGAATATTCAAATATATTATAATAAAAAATCGCATTTTGTCAAGGGGTGACTTGCACATAGGAAATTGCGAATTTCGAGCTGCGAATTGCGAAAACAAAACGGAGCAAAAGGCCACGAGGGACAGCAAGATTGTTCGTATTCGGTCAAAGGTATTCAGATATGACTATTGACAAACAGCATACCACAACTATACTTCTGATAGCGCATCCAAAGTGTAGGGATTGTAAAACAAGGGGAAGCAAAATGATAGATCTATTGTATAGTCACTTCGTGCTGGAACAAAACAGCCTATTCCTATCCAATTGCCGACCCACTCCGTTGCTTACTTTACAGATGGGATTATCAGCGATTTTTGCATTGACAGGTTCGTCAAGGTCGATCTGGTTCCTTTCTTTGTATAATATTTCGTTGTCGTAACTGAATATCGGTATATAACAGGAGTAGAGACTATACCTGAAAAAGTAATACTACATCACAAGATGGTAAGGCTAGTTCCATACGCCATCACCGATCTGTTTGAAATCGCGGTCGGAATTTGCTTCTTGAATTGTGTAGCTGACGAACAGCAGGAAATCCGTAAACCACTGTTCATAAGGCAGTGTTTAAATCATATCCCTCTCCACCTCTCCGTATCTCTGTTTCTCTCGAGAGGGGTAAAATTCAGAAAGGAGGTGCAATGTATAGCTGTATAGAAACAACCCGTAGACAAGGAGGTGCAGAATGAAACGGGTAATAACAATACTAATAATGCTGTCCTTGTGCTACATTGGGACGGCGTACGCGGCGGGGACGGTTCTCGAAACCACATTCTATAGCCCTGCCTTGGCCAAAGAATGTTCGGTTCAAGTGTATCTGCCTGATGGCTATGATCCTATGGGCGGTACGGAATACCCCACAATCTATTTCCTGCACGGAGCGCTTGATAATCATATGGGATACCCCTACCTTCTGGGCGTATTCGATATGCTGATCGAAAACCAGATAATCGAACCAGTTATTGTCATCAAACCCGATGCACGCAGCTATCCCTTCCTGGTAAGCTGGTACACAAACTCTTTGTACAATGGATTCTTTGAAGATTACATTGTCAATGATCTAATAGACTTCACAGAAACGAACTATTGTGTGGTACCTGATCGGGGTAGCCGTTATGTCATGGGGCATTCAGCAGGTGGTTATGGTTCAATGACTCTGGGCTTGAAGCATCCTGACCTCTACTCACGGCTTGCAGCCCACAGCGGCGCACTGGAATTAAATGTGATGATGGTCGTTGCTCTTCCGGCACTCCTATCAGAATATACAGGACCGCCGTACATTTGGAACCCCATGGCTGGCTTCTTTTCGGGTGTATTCTTCTCACTTGGCGCAGCTTTCTCACCAAACTTCACGAATCCTCCTTTCTATGTTGATCTGCCACTTGATGAAAATGCAGTCATAATTCAGCCAATCTGGCAATTATGGCTCCAACATAATCCGCCGTTATTCGCAGCAGGGTTACCTCAAAATGCTGATCTAGCAATATACTTTGATTGCGGCACCATGGATGAAATGGGGTGTTATCCACAAAATCTTGTTTTTGCCGATGCTCTAGCACAATTAGGAATCGATCATGTGTTTCAAAGCTATGTCGGCGACCATTTCACGCAACTGCCTGAACGCTTTTCCATCAGCATAGTATTTTTGGTCGGGCTCAAGGCCGCAATTGAGTTCCAGCCCACGACGCTCAACCTGAAGAGCAATGGCAACTGGGTAACCTGTCACATTCAACTGCCCGGTGACTACTCGGCAGCTGATATAGATCCGAGCACGGTCGTCTTGAACAAGATCAACGGCGTAACGCTTGATCCACCAATCCCGCGCGAGGGTCCGTATGCAATAGGTAATCATGGCGGTAGACCATGTCTCATGGTGAAGTTCAGCCGGGAAGCACTGATCGACGAGCTTTACACCATGGGCATTTGCGGCGAGGGTGTAGAACTCGGTGTTGCTGGTGAGCTCACAAGCCGCATACCGTTCCACGATTGTGGCTTAATGGATGTCATCGGCACTGGCGGACCGCAG
Organism: Caldifarciminota bacterium; assembly: GCA_050124875.1. Taxonomy (GTDB): domain Bacteria; phylum Hydrothermota; class Tepidihabitantia; order SM23-42; family SM23-42; genus SM23-42. The sequence goes on from JASFEK010000030.1 coordinate 3,073, forward strand.
GGTAGTGAAATGGCCGGCAAGAATGGTTACTTCTTGTATCAATCTACACCGAATCCATTCAAGACCACGACCGCGATCAAGTACGAGGTACCGAAAGCAACGCGTGTCAAGATCAGTGTCTATAATGCAATCGGACAGCGTGTTGCTACGCTCGTCGATGCTCAGCAGGAGGCCGGTACCTACTCGATCACCTGGGAAGCGAAGAACCTAGCAAATGGCGTCTACATCTGCCGCATGGAAGCGGGCGGTAATACCAAGAACCAGAAAATGCTGTTACTGAAATAAAACAATGGGCGGTCAGCACGATCGTGCTGACCGCCCAGATAATATTATACTTCATCTTTCCCTGGTTACCTGATCGAAGTAGAGCACAAGCATAGCCGGAAAATCCAGAAAATAGTATTCTCTGGATCGTCTGGTTCCGCCGAACGATGACACAGAGATTGTGTTGACTACTCACCCACCTTCCTTATAATTGGCTACCGAAACAATATGATAGACCATAAAACGCCAATCATGTTGACCCTTTCTCTGGCAATGCTTGTCATCGCTGGTGCCAGTCAGGGCGTATTCAAATACAAAACAAATGGCTTGGCAGAATCGCTGCGTGCCGACACCATTGAAAACTTCGATGACGGAGTAATAGAACTCTTTTCTTACCCTGATGAGGACTTTGATTCGAGTGCGTGGGCATTGGACTCAGACATTACCTACAACAATTCTCCGTATTCATTAAAACTATGGGGCAATACCTGGAAGGTGGAGAGTATTGTTCCGATAATACTCGATAGCAATGATGTCTGGCAGGTGGCAGCATACGTAGATACACGCGCTGAGATTCAGGGGTTTGGCGTGATGGATACAGCGAACATCCTCCGCTATTCATTCGCCGGAACCCAGCAGCTAAATCCCGAGACCTGGGTACCGGTCTATCAGGGCGCTTTCCCGTTAGATGAATGGAATCAGTATCAGCTGCCAGTAGGCCAGGATTGGCTCGCATACCACGATTATTTGCCCACGATCACGGCCATCGTATTCATCAATGACCGCGATAATGACCCGGACGGCGTTGTATATTTTGATGACGTGCTAGATATCACTGCTGACCTGCCCATGGCGCCGCAAGTTTCAATCGACTATGTACTGGGTGAAGTATACAATAACGCCCGTGGCACGAGGCTGGTCGATATCCATTTTTTTAGTACGGTACTCGATACGGATTCCTGGTATCATGACTATTACTGGTATTTTGGTGATGATTCCACGAGCAATGAGCCAAACCCATTCCATACTTATGTTGTCGAGGATGATCATAGTTATACGGTGTTGCTCGAAGTCGTCGACAGCACGAACCAGTGGGGACGGGCAACATGTCAGGTAACGGTAGATCCCGGCCCCACAAGTTTCCCCCTGACCATGAATTTCGTCGGTGATATCATGCTTGCCCGGCGCTATGAACAGCCGGGCGGGATCATCCCGACTTTGGGAGTTGAGGCGATCTTTGAACCGACCCTCCCATATCTAGGTAACGCAGCAGATATCACGGTCGCCAATCTGGAATGTCCCCTGACCGATACAGGAACGCAACATCCCACAAAGCCGATCTATTTCCGCGGGTCGCCTGAGAATGTCGCCGGGCTAGCCTACGCTGGCATCGATGTCGTCAGCCTTGCCAACAATCACATTATTGACTACGGGCTCGAGGGTATGCGGCAAACTCAGGTGGTTCTCGATTCGGCAAATATACTGTATTCCGGAGCCGGTGCGAATTCATATGAAGCTTATTTACCGCTTTTTTTGAACAAGAAAGGAACAAATATCGCGTTTCTCGCATCTAGCGAACGCACCGGGCAGTACGATAATTATCAGCCATACCTCAACGCCGGTTTCAACAAACCAGGATTTGCTAATTTGACCCAGTTCGATATCACGCGGCAAATTCAAGCAGTAGAAAACGATGCCGATATCATTGTCATGGAAATGCACTCCGGTGACGAATACAATCCAGTGCCTACCCTTACCGATTATGACGATGCAGATTATGATGAAGACGAAATGTATTCTCCATTTCTCTTGGTTCCAACCAGAAGCGATATTGCGGAACGGCGACACGCCATTGACGAAGGAGCTGATCTTGTTATCTGCCATCACGTGCACGTTCTGCAGGGATTAGAAGTCTACAACGGAAACCTCATCGCCCACTCGCTGGGTGATTTCACGTTTGATTTGAATTATCCGGAAACGTATCCATCCATGATCCTGAATGCAAAGATCGACGACACCGGTTTATACGAGTATGGTATAGTACCTGTTTATGTCGATGATTACATCCCCGTACGCGCTCAGGGCGAATTAGGACTATACATCCTGGACTATCTGGCGAGACGTTCAAGGGACATGGATACATACGTTCTTGTTGATCGAGACAGCGTGACGGCCCAGGTCATACTGGACACCCTCGGACTAACCTCAACCTCAGAGATATTTGAAGATTCACTAGAACTGACCGAAGAAGATGGCGTCTGGATATCAAATCCGCTCCGTATAGAGAAAAGAGGAGATATCTCTTCATTGCTCTCGGTAGACCCTTGGGCAAACTGGCAATTCCGGGTCGGACGGGAAGCCGTCTGGTTCGGCAATTTTGAGGATGAAGGCTGTACCATGTGGCTGCTCGACCATCCTGATGAATTCTACGATGACAGCATCTATTATGCAGGAGCCAGGTCCTTATGCCACTTTCGTGCTCAACAGAACGTTACCCTGGCGACTCATATGGAAAACCGTTTGCCCTGCCCGGCTGACACGGCTGGTTATACATTATACGGATATATTAAAACAGATAATGGCAAGAACGCAGAGGCCATGATCAGATTCTACCAGTGGCGCACGAGTGGCTATGCGCTTGGTTCCGAGACGACTGGAGACATTACCGGCACAAACGATTGGGCATTATACTACAAGAATTTCGTACCGGCTAACGGAACCAATTTCTTTGATGTCTGGTTGCGGAGTGAGGGACCCGACAGTGGTGATGGGCATACGTGGTTCGACAACGTCGGCGTCATCGAGTGGAGTGATTGGCAACCGTTCAATACTGTGGTCGATATTACGACACCCAATGATTTCTATTGGATCCAGATAAGAACGGCTCTCGAAACATACTACGCCTTCCTGTCATACGAAGAAAAGAGATATTACCCTCAAACCGATATCAGTAATAGCCCCAAGGATGAAGCTACGTGTATCTCATTTCGTTGCTACCCAAACCCCGCTCATGGTTTAGTTACGTTTCAATACTATCTTGCCGAACCGGCAGACGTGAAGCTAAGAGTATACAATACGCTCGGGCAGGAAGTGAGAGAATTATCCGTCGGTAACCAATCAGCCGGGCTCCGAACGATCCAATGGGACGGGTCTGATAACCACGGCCGACGTCTCAGTGCTGGTGTATACTTCTGCAGAATGCAGGCAAGCGAACACGAACAATCAAAGAAAGTAATCCTTCTTAAATAGGGACAGCTTCTTGATTTGAGCCACAGTATCGATAAAATCTTATTATGAAGAACAGCAAGGAACTTCTGGCCTACTGTGGACTCTACTGCGGTGATTGTGCTGGATATTCCGGCGAGATCGCCGATGCAGCTGAGAAATTGAAGGCCACAACAAAGAAATATAAATTCCATCAAACGGCAAAGCATCTCTTCCCGGAAAAATTGAAGGAATACGATAAGTTGGAAAAGATGGTCGATTTTATGACCGAACTCAGATGTCCAAGAATATGCCGAGAGATAAAGGAAAGCGACGTCAAGTGCAAGATCTCGAAGTGTTGCCGGGATAAAGGATTCTTTGCGTGCTATGAATGTGACACGTTTGAAACATGTACCGAACTGAAAACCCTGGCCGGGCTGCACGGCGAGGCTCATATCGAGAACCTGCGTGCAATTCGTGAGATGGGGATAGATAAATGGATAACTGACGGCAAGCGGCTTTGGTTTGCAGATGATGAATAGGAGTAGGCAATGAGTTTCATGACATTTGTCACCATGACACCGCTCGGCAAAGGAGAAAGTGTCAGTAAACACGTAGCCAAGGTCGTCGACGCCGTGGACAGATCAGGCCTGCCTTATGCCATCACGCCAATGGGTACGATAATCGAAAGTGAAACCTGGGAAGAGGTCATGTCGGTGCTGGAAAAAGGATTTAACCAGATGCAGCGGGAGTGTGCTCGAATATCTATTGTAATAAAGATCGATTACCGCAAAGGTACATCAGGACGATTGAAGACAAAAATCGACTCACTCGAAAAGAAACTGGACAGAGAACTGCACAAGATTGATTAGGATCACAAACTGAAGTCTTTGTCTTTCAACACCTTCAAGCAGGCGTTCACGGCTTTGGCATCATACAGCTTCTTCTTGTACTTGTTTATCTCCTTAACCGCGCTTTCCATACCCCGTGCTGGACGGTAAGGACGGTGGGCCAGCATCGACTCAACGACGTCAGCCACTGCCAGGATCCTTGCCTCAAGCAACATCTCACTACCCTTGATACCCTTGGGATAACCACTACCATCTAGCCGTTCATGATGCTGAAGCACGATCTCGGCGACCGGCCACGGAAACTCAATCGTCCGTAGAATATCATACCCGACCAGAACGTGATCCTTTACCAGTGCAAACTCGGCATCGCTTAGACCGCTGGGCTTGTTAAGAATACCCGCCGGTACATTGAGCTTGCCAATGTCATGTACCAGCGCCGCAACGTGCAATCCTAGTTTTTGCGCGCTAGGTAGACGCATTTTCTCAGCCATCGCATCGGCCAAAACTGCAACACGGTGCTGATGACCCGCTGTGTAGGGATCACGCTTTTCAACTGCTGATGTCAAGGCATTGATCGTATCTTCCAAAACCTTCTGCATTCTTTCATAGCTGCGCTTCAGCTCGTCCTGTGTCCTCTTGTATTCCGTTATGTCACGCGCAATACCCAGGACCACGGTCTCACCCGCGATGCGTACTGGGAATGTCCTGATACCGACAATCGTCTTACTGCCGTCTTTGCGCATCAGGGTGAATTCATCTGGCCCGGTAGGCTGCCCCACGGCGTTTCTTGCCAAAAGAGTCAAGGCCTTTGGTAACTGGCTGGCCGAAAGAAGTTTGGCCTTGGCAAAACTCTTGCCGACGAGCTCTTCCTTCTTGTATCCCACCATATCCTCGGCTGCCTTATTGCCATCCAGGAAATTCCCCTTCAGATCAGTGAGGTAATACCCATCAGGAGCAAACTCAAACAATAGCTTCAAGCGTTCCTCTGAACTTTTTATCGCCTCTTCTGTCTTCTTGCGCTGAGTTATATCCCAAATGTAGGAACGCGTGCCTACAGTTTGCCCATTTTCCTTTAGCGCGACGGCATCGATCTCAAGGTAGATCAAATCACCATTCTTCTTGATGCCCGTGAATTCATACTTGGAAGGCACCTTCTTACCCTGAATGCGGCTCCGATGCATTTTCAAAACACGCTCGATATCGACCGGATGTACGATCGAATGGATACCCTTGGTCTGCATCTCTTCCAGAGAATACCCAAAAAGCTCTGCAAGCCGCTTGTTGCAGTAGACGAACCTTCCATCCCGATCATCGATGAGTATTGCGGCACCCGCTTTCTCGACTAGCTCACGGTAACGCTCTTCTGATTCACGCACCTTCTGCTCGACCAGTCTTCGTTCACTGATATCACGCACCACGCCCTGGATAACCTTACGACCACCAATATCGCACATGCTCGAAGAGACTTCAGCCGGAAAGACACAGCCGTCCTTTTTCTTGAAGTTGATCTCTAAATCCACGTATCCCTTCTTCGCGATATCCTTGAATGCTTGGGCCGATCGTGATAGCTCGTCTACAGGATGGAGTTTGTCAATGGTCAGACTGAGTATCTCCTGCTTCTCATATCCGAAAAGATCCATAACTCTGCTGTTAACATCAATGATTGAGCCCGAGAGGTCATGCAAGAATATCGCATCGTGGGATTTCTGAAAGAGATTACGGTACTTCTCTTCGTTCTCTCTTAGAGCTTTTTCCGCCAATTTTCGTTCAGTAATGTCACGCGTAGTAGCGACAAAAGCCTGTGGATTACCCTTGTCGTCCTTTATTAATGAAGCATTAAGCTCTCCGTCAAAACTGCTTCCATCTTTTCTCAACAGTGTGTAATCCAGGTTTCTCGTTACACCCTCTTCCAGGGTCTTCTCTAAATTCGCTATCGCCCGCTTGTGATCCTTGGGATCTATCATATCAAATGCGCTCTTGCCCTGCATTTCTTCAGGCCTCGCATATCCGTGGAGCTTCAGGGTCTGCTGTGATACATAGGTTATTTTCCCCTTCAGATCGGTGACCGTAACTGCTTCCGGGGTCGTATTGATGAGTGTACGATATCTCTCTTCGGACTCCCTCAATCTACGGTCTGCCTTCTTACGTGCAGTAATGTCCCGATAAATCGCATATACTGCAACCAGTTTTTTATTGACTATGATCGGCGCGGCCAGAACCGAAACATCAATCATTGCGCCGTCTTTGCGGCGGCGTACTGCTTCCAGCGCCACTCTTTCACCACGACCCGCACTTTCGGTCAAGGCCCGGGCCGCATCGACCTGATCAGCCGGCGCAATGAGACGGTCAATTGACTTACCCGCCACCTCATCACGCGAGTAGCCGAATATCTTGGTGAACTCTTCGTTTATGCGCTGCACCTTGCCATCGACATCGGTAACTGCAATCCCTTCGAGTGCATTTTCAAAAAGCTGTTCAAGATGTGCTTTCTCGCTTTCCAGGGCATCTTGCACATACTTGCGCTGCTGTATCTCCTGCTGCAGATCATTATGCGTACGTGCATTTCTCAATGCCGTGGCCGCATAGGTGGCGAACACCTCGGCCATTGATAGATCATCATCACCGAAATTCTTCCCGTAGCGATTCAAACACATGGCGCCGAGCTTCTCGCCATCGACAATGAACGGCGCCACGATTATCCTTTCGTCCTTCTCATCCGGTGTGCCTGGGATATGAAAGCCGTGTGTGTTTCCGTGGGTATCATTGAACACCATGGCTTTGCCCTCTTTGATCGCATGTCCAGTGAAGCTCTTGTCAATATCAAGCGGTGTTGCCATGATCTCCTGTTCATACGGCGGGTCGATCGCAACGACCGGGGTTAGCGTCTTCTTATCGGTCTCGAGCAGATAAATGGCACAACCATGTGCCTTGAGAATATCCCGGGCACTGGACCCGATGCGCGCCAGCACCTCTCTGACATCCAGACTCTCAGTCAAGTAACGGGCAGTTTCAAGCAATTGCTGTTGGTAATCTGCGGTTCTCTGTAGAAACTCGGCCGCCTGCTTGCTTTCGGTTATGTCTGCTAACGCGGCAAAATAACCAATGATCTCGCCTTCAATGGATTTTCGGATGAGGGTCGAAATGCTGACCGGGATTTGGCATTCGTTGTTGCTTTGTATTGTGCATGCATAATTCCTTACAGATCCCTTCTCAAGGGTCAGTTTCCGCAGCTCTTCGATCCGTTCTTTTTCTACTACGAAGTCGGCAAGGAACTTACCCACGACCTCTTCCTTCGTGCAATGCAGTAGGTCTTCCAGAGTCTTGTCGAGATCGAGGATGACCCCCAGCGGGCTTAGATAGGTTATTGGGGTCGGCAGAAATGACCAGATATCTTTGATATACTGCTCGAATTCAACCAATGCTTGTTCATTTACGCCGTTGTCGCCGTTTTTCAAAAACCATCCCTCCATGTAACGAGGAATTCGTGATGAGTTCCGTGGTCGCACATGCACTTGGTTTCTTTGATCTCGACCCTTGATTTCGGATACATGAATTTGAATAACCGCTGAAAATACCCTTCGAGATACTTGCAGTAGACCGGATGGACACGAAAATCATGAAGCTGGATCGTGGCTCGTCGTCGCTCCTCGTCCAGTTCAACCGCATCGAGTTTTCCGATATCATAATGCTTCACCCAGTACTCGGGCGCGTGACTAAAGGCCACTCTGGGCGAAACGAAGAACTTCATCAGTAACTTGACAATGAATGAGTATTTAGGGGCTGCATCGCCCATCTCCTTGATCTGTTCATCATTCCAATTGAAGGCGTCTTTGATGACCAGCAGAGACAAAGCGCGCAAACCCAATGGCAGCCATTCCATTGAGTTTACCGACTCGTAGTCTATTGGCTGACCCATTGTCTGCAGTGCGGTCTTGATCTTCTCCAGCCCCTCAGCACCGTATCGGTTCTTGATGAAAGCGGCATCGGTTTCGAAAACTGCCCCTCTGACTCGGCCCGTTATATTGATCAACCCTTCAACCTCAGTTTTCTTCATAATATCGACCTTTCGACACTTAAGTGCATCATATCTGAAAGATACTTAAATATAGAGAACTTGTCAAGTGTTTTGTTATGAAAGCGCCTTACCTACGATGTAACACGTGCGATGATCCTTCAGTTGAAGCCGGAAAATGCTGATTTCCTGAGCGATTCTCACAATAAACCTTTCAGCGCATGTATTGTCATATATGAACAGGTTATAAACGATTGCTATGCATAGAAACCGAGATTGTTTCTCGGTTATTTTTTTTTCGGAAACAGAACATAAATCAATAGCTTTAGACTGAGCTGAGGAGGTGTACACAAATATGAGGCAAGTTCTGACAAAGGTTGGTATAGGTATCACGTTTGCTGTCATCGCAGTACTTGCGTGGCAAATGATCGTGCTGCGTAATGATCTTAAGGAGAGAATGGAGTTGGTCGATCTCCTTATTTCAAGATACGAGGCCAAAGCGCAATTCGTCGACAACTATCTGTCAATAGTGAATGATTACACTGGTTCTGAGGTCATGAGTAAACGAATTCTCGCTGCGGTCTACGAGAACAGCCTACAATACGAACTTTCACCCGAGCTTATCCTTTCGGTGATAAAGGTTGAGTCTGAATTCAATCCGCGTGCGTACAGTAATGTCGGAGCCATAGGCTTAATGCAGGTAATGCCAGTAACCGGCCTGTATGTCGGCAGAAGTCTAGGGCTCTGGATGGGTAGTGAAAATGATCTGTTCGATATAGAAAAAAACATCCAAATCGGCGTGGTATTCTTGAAAGAATGTATCGAAAGACTCGGAGAAAAGAAGGGTCTCGGATATTACTATGCCGGCCGTAATACTCAGTATTATAATCAATACACACGGAAGATCGACGCGGCGCAAGAATTATGGGTAGTAAAACCAGCCAGTCTGACCTACAACGTCCAGTGAATCTCTAAGCTCCAGTGAATTCTCTCCACGGTATCAACTGGCACCCGACCACCAATGCCGCTCGATATCGGATCTTGACCAAAAAAGGATGTTGACAAAGGAAATCTGGACCGTATAATTTCATCAGGGAGAACACTGTTTTCCCTGATGAAATAAAAAGGCAACACGCCCATAGGATGGTTTGACATGCGGACAAAACCAGTACTCATTGTATTATTCTTCACATTACTCTACCCCGCCCACGGGGCCACGCTCCGCGTTCCCGGTGACTACCCATCAATACAGGCAGCGTTGGTCAATGCAACTGCCAACGACACCATAATGGTTGCACCCGGCAACTATTACGAACACATCACATGGCCGAATACACAAGGGGTGAAACTCCTAAGCGAACACGGACCGGATACCACGATCATCGATGCGGCCGGAGCGCTGCGTTGTATCACCATGGACGTAAGCATGGATTCATCCACCGTGATCAGTGGTTTCACCATCCGCAATGGAAACATGGCTGATGGTGGAGGCATTTCATGTGTTGGAGCATCACCTCGCATAACAGACAACATAATCAGGCAAAATTCCTGCGGTAGTGGAATATGGATTGATTCCGGCGATCCGTTCATTTCGGGCAACGTCATCAGTCACAACACGGGTGCCGACGGCGGTGGGATCTACTGTCAAATGTTCAGCAACCCCAGAATTTTGAACAATTTGATTGAATACAATTCTGCAACATCTGTATATGGATCAGGAGGCGGCATCTGTACAATTGATGCACATCCAATCATCGAAGGTAATGTAATACATCAGAACACGGCTTACGCCGGTGGTGGCATCTATACATTCAAGACATACGCAGTCATCAGGTACAATACGATAACCCATAACGACGCAGATTACGGTGATGGGGTCAGACTGTATCAATCGGACGCCACGGTAAATTACAATGACATCTTCGATAATGGATATGGCGTCAGCAGTGGTTTCATACCCGAAATGATCGACGTGAAAAACAACTGGTGGGGTGATGTCAGCGGCCCGTACCACACAACGAATCCCGGAGGTCTCGGTGACACGGTGAGCGATTATCTTGATTTCTCGCCATGGTTAACCAAGCCGCACGGCGTGGAAGAATACTGCGCCAAAATTCCTACTGGCGTTTGCCTACAGGTCAGCCCGAATCCATTCAGCCACTCAACTGATATCAGATACGAGATAACTGATAACCGATACAATACAAGCAAAATAACCATGAAGATCTATGATGTGTACGGAAAGGTCGTACGGGATTTTGGGCAGTTATCTGTCATCCGTTATCGGTTATCGGCCATTTGGGACGGCACAGACCACTACAATGGTAGGTGTAGTGCCGGTGTATACTTTCTACAGCTCAGCGCGGGTAAAGAAAAATTCACCAGGAAACTGGTGCTGATCGACTAGCCCGTCCAACTAAAATCGCAGTATCCGGTGGATGTTGATGCCCAGATATAGATCGTTTGTCGGCATCCCCAGCATCAGATGCCTGGGACCGATCTCAAAGCCATTGCTCACCTGGACCATGAAATGATGGCCGTAAGTATCCAATCTCAATCCCGCCGCGAAGTAATTCTCGGCAGCGGTGATACCTGGCTCCGAATCCAAAATCGGATAGTATTCACCGATCACGCTGACGTGCTCAATCGGGCCCAGATACCAATCAAACCCGAGATCAATGCCAAAGCCAAAACCGAATTTCTCATTGAAACCATCATACGCAAGGTTCACTGTTGGTGTGAGAATACCGCCCAGTGGATAACTCTGAAGCGCAAGGCCATAG